>JANNEJ010000154.1:0-4121 GCA_031378585.1 Acidobacteriota bacterium
CTCACGAATCCTCGCCACGGCACTGGTCGTGGTTGGTGCGGCCGGGGGCCTTGTCGGTCAGCAGACGCCGCCCGGCGGGCAACCGACCTTTCGCACCGGCGTCACCGCCGTCCCGACCGACGTGATCGTGCGGGACCGCGACAGTCGATTCGTCTCGGACCTCACCAAAGATGAACTCTTCGTGGTCGAAGACGGGGTGGCTCAGACGATCACGTCGTTCGCTCTGGTGCATGGCGGTCGCACCTTCAACCTCCTCGCGCCCGCGCTGCTCCCAGCGGCGCCCGAGGGCATCGTGCTTCCGACCAAGCGTCGTGCGGTGGAAGACACGGCCGGCCGCGTCCTCGTCATCTTCGTCGACGACGTGCACTTCGAACCCGAGTACACGCCTCACGTACGGCGGCTGATTCAGGAGATCGGCGACCACCTGTTGCACGACGGCGACCTCGACGCCATGGTGTCGAGTGGTCCTTCCAGCATCTCGACCGGCCTGACCTACGATCGCAAGCTGGTGGCCGCCGCGGCCTCCAAGATCCGTGGCAGCGGCCTGACCTCGCAGGAAATCTTCCGGACGCTCGAGACTGGCCAAGGACCCG
The DNA here is from genome assembly GCA_031378585.1 of Acidobacteriota bacterium. GTDB lineage: Bacteria > Acidobacteriota > Vicinamibacteria > Vicinamibacterales > UBA2999 > CADEFD01. The sequence continues at coordinate 594 of JANNEJ010000154.1, forward strand.
CTGATGTCCGCAACCGGGCGCAGCAGGCCTTCTATGCGGCCTACGACGTGCTGAGTGATCTCGAACAGATCGCCAACAAGCGCAAGGCGTTTCTCTACATCAGCACCGGCTACGACTTCGACCCCTTCGCCGAAGGGCGGAAGGGCACCGACCGGGTCATGGGCGGACGTTTCGCGGAGCCGACGCGGTTCATCAACAAGGACCAGGAAGACAATCCCTACTTCCAATTGCCGCGGATCAACGCCGACATCGACCTGTTCGCCTACATGCGCGAGCTCACCTTGTCGGCCAACCGGGCGAACGTGAGTATCTACTCGATCGACCCCCGTGGACTGAGCGGCGTCGTGGATGCCGGGAACTACCTCGACCAGAGCGAGTGGCGGACGTATCTGCAGAAGACCCAGAGCACGCTGCGCTTCATGGCCGAAGAGACCGGTGGCTTTGCGGTCGTCAACGTCAACGACTTCGCCTCGGAGTTCAAACGCATCGACGCCGAGACCAGCGACTATTACGTGATTGGCTACTCGTCGACCAACCCGGACCCGCTGAAGCGCGTCCGCCAGATCGAGGTCAAGAGTTCCAGGAAGGACGTCACCGTGGCGGCGCGTCGTTCCTATTCGCTGAAGACGCCCGGCACGCCGCTGCGTCCACCGGCGCCTGCCGTCAAGAAGCGTTAGCGTCCCTCACCGTGGCGCCTGTACGACCGCGAGCCACTCGCGGACCAGGGCCGCGTGTGATCCGCCGTACTCGATGTAGGCTGCGGCCACCGGCTCGAAGCGGGATCGCAGGTCGGGCAGGTTGGTGCGCAGCACGTGCGCGGCAAACAGGGCATGCAGTCGCAGGAAGTCGCTGTCCGCGTCGGGCGCTCCACGTGACGGCGCTGCGTCGAGCACCGCGATGGCCTCTGCGAAGCGCCGCGTGGCAATCAACGTGGTGGCGAGGGCGCGCTGCGCCGTGCGGTCGCCAGGGTCTGCGTCGAGGGCGGCCGTCGCCATCGCCGCGGCCCGCGCCACGTCCTGTCGGCGTAGATACGCATCCACGAGGAGGGGCGCGACCACCGTGTCCGGGATGCCGCCCTCGCGCGCGGCATTCCAGGCCTCCACCGCCGCCAGATCGTCTCGCAGGAGCGCATGGGTAGCGCCCAGGAGCATTCGCACCGGGGCGGCCGGCGCGCCGCTCGCGGCCGCCTGAGTCAGTCGGGCGGCGACGGCGCGCGGAGAGTCGCCGAGCCCATAGAGCCCGAGCCCAAACAGGACGAGCGCGGTGGGCCGCTCTGCCGGCTCCTGCAGCTCGAATCCCAGCAGTTCAGCAAACCGGCCGGCCTCCGCGGCAGCCAGCGCGCGCGCCATCGCGGGGGATGCGGACGGCGGTCGCAGCGCCCGCACGATAGCCGCGAGGGCGTCTGGACCGAGGAGGGCCTCCCGTCGGAAAGGAAGGCCATGAGCTGGGGCTTCGCGCAGGAGACTGGCGGGGGACCCGGCAATCTCGAGCCCGACTTCAGTGACGACGCGACGGCCCACCAGGTGGTCGACGGCCGTCACATCCAGTCGATATCGTCCACGCGGGAATCCGGCCAGCGGCGCGCGGACGGCGCCGAACAAGGGGTGGCCGAGGGCGACGTCGAAATTCGTCGGCAGGGTGGCCGGGCCGTGGCGTTGCGATTCGAGGCGGCCGAACACCTCGGCGCGGTCTCCCACCATCCGGAACACGTCGAAGCTCACTTCGACGTCGGGCTTGCCGGCGGCCGAGGCCGAGGGATTCAACACCTGGTAGACAAGACCGAGCGAGCCGTCGTTGGTGAGCCGATGGTCTGCAGCCGGCACCACTTCGACACCACCGAATGCGTAAGGGTGAGCCGCCTGCTGACTCGCTGTATAGGGCACGCTGAGCGGCGTCACGGAGCCGGCGACGACCACGTCGCTCAGACCGAAAGCCGGACCGAGGGGTGGCAGTGTCAGCCGACGGCGCACGACCGACACGCCTGGGCGCCCGCGCGATGGTGTCCCTGCCCACGCGATGAAGACGTCGTAGTCGCCGGGCGCAGCCGTGACACCGCGCGCCAGGTGGAGGCCGCCAGCCGCCGCTGCGTGCAGCGGGGGATTCGGATCGAAATCCTCGAACGGATACAGCGGCGTCGGTGGCGGCTGTGGGCGCTCGAGCTCGGCGCGCCGCCTGGCGCCGTCGTCCTCTCGTTGACGCCGCTCTCGCTCCCGCTGCAGGTCGCCGAGGCGCAGCGCCGCGCTGGCGTCGGCGGTGACGTCGCCGACTGATGCCGCGGTGCCCCCGACCGGCATTTCACCCGCGTTCACCGTCGTCGACCGTGCCGCCCGCATCGGCAAGGGATCTCCGCGGAGTCCCTTGAGCCATTCCATGACGGCAGAACGCGCCGATTCGGTTTGCTCGTCGGACCGACGCGCCGCCAGTCGGACATACAGCATCGCGCCGCCGATGGGAACGGGGACGTCGATGACAGTCGCGCTCAACGCCACGTAATGGGAGCCGTCCGAGGCCCGCAGTACGTGCGACTGCCACGTGGCGGGCGTCACGACGCCGGCAGCCTGGGCCTGATCGACTGCGGCCACGACGGCCTCCAGCGTCGTTCGTTGGGACTTCGACAGCTTCGGCGCACTCTGCGCCGCGACGAGGTGCGGCAGGCCCAGACCGAGGCAGAGCGCAGCCGCAGCGAGGCGACCAGCGACAACTCGTGACAACGTCATACAGCCTTGTGTGGCGCAGCAGCCGTCACGTTACCACGGTCCACCCGGTGCGACATGGGTGCGCGAGTGCTGGCACCGCGTGCGACAAACGGACGCAGGCCAGAACCGCCACACGGACCGCCGCGCGTTGTACACTGCACGGGCCAGTCATCGCAAACCCATATGAGACAATTGCATACAGTTAGTCGCCGCCCGTGGTGTGTCGCGCTCGCCGCGGCCGTCGCCTTCACCGTGCCCGCCGTCGTCGTCGCCCAGACCGCCGCACCTCGACCCACAATGACCGCCGGGCAGCTCGCCGCCGACGGCACACCGCCCACCATCGACGGCGTCGTCGACGAGGGCGTGTGGACAGCCATTACGCCTCACACCACGTTCACGCAGCAGGACCCTCGCTTGGGCGAACCGGCCACCGAGCGGACCGAGGTGCGCCTCCTCTTCAGCAAGACGCACGTCTATCTCGGCGTCGTGTGTTTCGACGAGGATCCGTCGAAGATCATCATGTCGCAGGCGCGGCGTGACGCGTCGCTGGCCGAAACCGACTCGATCATCGCCATCTTCGACACCTTCAACGACAGCCAGAACGCGTTCGTGTTCGGCACCAATCCGCGCGGGATCGAGTACGTCGGCCAGGTGGCGCGCGAAGGGCAGACCAGCGGCATCACCTTCGGCGGCGGCGCCGCCGGCACTCAGCGCGGCAGCATCAGTGCCTTCAACCCGAACTGGGACGGCGACTGGGTCGTGCGCGCGCAGGTGACCGAGCGCGGGTGGGAGGCCGAGATGGCTATTCCGCTCAAGACCCTGCGGTACGCGG
>JANNEJ010000683.1:0-1818 GCA_031378585.1 Acidobacteriota bacterium
ATATATATATATATATATATATATATATATTCATCGAGTCGTGCACGGCACCGGCCAGACAGCAGCCGGCCACGAGCCAGATCAGGCCGGGCGCCCAGCCAAACTGGGCGGCGAGCATCGGGCCCACCAGCGGGCCGGCGCCGGTAATGGCGGCGAAGTGGTGGCCAAACAGCACCCACCTGGAGGTGGGATAGAAGTTCGCCCCGTCGTACTTGGCATGCGCGGGTGTCTGACGCTTGTCGTCGAGCATCCAGATGCGCGTCGCGATGAAGGCGCTGTAGTAGCGGTAGGCGATCGCGAGAATGCAGAGAGACGGCAGGACGATGTACAACGCGCTCATAAGGCTGGGATGATAGCAAAAACCCGGGCCGCTCCGGCGTTGTTCTGGATTTCGGCGGCTGAATCGTCGCCCGTCTGGCGGCGGCTCAAGAGCTGGGTGGCGTGGACGGCGGCGGCGCGGGGGTGGGGGCCACAGACGGCGCCGGCTCCGGAGGTGTGGCAGGGGCTGGTGAGACTGGCCGCGCGCGCTCGCGCCGGCGGAACAGCTCCTCCACCCCGGCTGGCGCGCTGTTTTGCGGGTCCCAGCCCAGTCGCAGAATCGTCACCTGCGCGGTCTGGCGGCCAAAGGCCAGCGCGTCGTTGCAACTCCACATGTAGAGGTCCAGCTCGCGGCCCTTCACTTCCGGGCCCGTGTCGAGCACGGTCCAGATGCCGTTGTGCCTGGCGACCGGCGTCTGCACTTGTACGACGCTGCCAAGTGGCAGCAACGCGGGATCCGCCGCGGCCATGCCGGTGCGCACGGCCACACCGGCCGCTGTCGTGGCACCCTTGCAGTAGGCCGTGGCCTCGAAGTGCAGCGCCGAACCGAGACGGGGGCGTCCGCTGGCGACAAACACCTCTTCGGTCGAGTCGCGGATGGTGATGAAGAACACGATGAGCACCGCGTCGACGACCACAGTAGCAGCCAGTTCCCGGCGCGCCAGCATCAGCGGCGGCATCACACGCTCGCGAAGTGCTCGAATCCCGAGGGCAGCGGCGCGTCGACGCCGTCACGGACCAGCACGCACCCGGCCTTCTTCGTGAGTGTGCCGATGCAGGTGAATGGGGTGGCCGAGGCCACGCGTGCCGCCCGCATGCGGCCCTTGGCCTTGGGCGCCACGGCAAACAGCATCTCGTAGTCGTCGCTGGCGCCAAGGGCGGCCTCGACCGGATCCTGGCCGTGCGCGTCGAACCAGCGGCGCGCGCCCGGCTCGATGGGCAGGCAGGCCGCGTCGATGCGGGCGCCCGCGCCCGAGGCGGCGGTGAGCGGGCGCACGGCATCCGCGAGGCCGTCGCTGCGGTCGACGGCGGCGCGGGCGGCGCGGTCGCGGGCCATGGCCCACGCGTCGTGCAGACGCGGCGTGGGCACCTTGTAGCGGGCGACACAGGCCACGTCGGCCAGCTCACCGGCGCGCAGCATGGCGAGCCCCGCGGCGGCCGCGCCGACCGAGCCCGTCAGCCACAACTCGTCGCCGTGCCGGGCCGCATCGCGCCGCAGCACCCGGCGCGGCCGCACGTGCCCCGTGGCGGTCACGTCGACGACGAGCGGTCCGCTCGTGCGCGTGAGGTTGCCGCCGACGAGTGCGGCGCCTGCATGGCGGGCCGCGTCGCTGACGGCGGTGACCAGTGCCTCGAAGGCCGCAACGGGCAGGGTCACTGGCAGCACCAGCGAGAGCAGCAGCCACGAGGGCCGGGCGCCCATGGCGGCCAGGTCGCTGAGGTTCACGGCGACCGCGCGGCGTCCCACGTCGGCAGGCGTGCTCCAGCGCAGGTCGAAGT
>JANNEJ010000701.1:0-3089 GCA_031378585.1 Acidobacteriota bacterium
CATGCAGGACTTGATCCGCCGTACACGGCAGACGGTTCAAGCGAATCAGGTAGTCGGCGGCCTTGCATCCGGGCAGCCGCTCCGTGAACCACCTTCAGGGTGGCGCCCACCACCAGATGCTCGCCGACCGACTGCAGCAGCAGATCTCCGTGGAGCGGCAGCACCGGTCCGGGCTGGCACTCCTGAAGGAACACGATGTCGCTGTCGAGTTCGGCCACTTCATGGAGCCGGCCGCTCACGGCGCCGGACCGGCAGTTCCATGTGGTGATGCGAAGTGTCTGCTCGCGCACGATGTGTCCCTATCATTTCATCCTCAACCACTTCACTCGCCGCGCGCGGCCTCCGGCTCAGCCGTGGACATCGTCTCAAGCGCGTGAGCGATGCGGCTGTGCATGTAGAGCAACGTCACGCGATCGCCGTCCTTCGCCAGGCCCTGCACGAAGCTCGTGAAGCGGGTCATGAAGGGCGGACCCAGCTTCCGCGCCAGACGCCCACGCGTGCGTTCATCGGCGTCGGGCAGCGTCGTCGCGATCCACGCGTCCGTCTGGTCCTTGTGGCCGAAGAAGGCGGACACGTCGAAGCGGAACGTCACAGACGTTCCGCAGGCGTGACACGTGGCGTCGAGTTCGTCGCACGGCTTCCCATCCATCGCGACCAGTCGCTGGACGCCGCTTTCAACCCGGTTGCCGCCACAGGCGCACTTGAGGTTGGCGATCAGCCAGCCTTCGGTGCCGATGTCGTATACCTTGAACTCGAGATTCCCGAACTCTGATTCCATCGACGAGTGCCTCCGTGTGTGCCGAACGCGGTGGGCGGAGCGGCAGTGCGCCGCAGCATACTGGGAACGTGCGACAGATCAGGTCGCAGGTGCAGGCGCTTGGGATCCTGGGGACCGGTGCCGATTTCGCGCACCAGGCCGAGGGCCACCAGCCCGGCGAGCCGCGTGCGCGTGGCGCGCGACGTGAGTCCGATGTGGTCGGCGATCTGTCAACGCGGCGTGATCGGCGATCCTGGCGCGATCCGCACCGCTGAACTCCGAAGCCGCTCGGAAGTCGGTCGCTTCCGAGTTGAGACAGGGCATGGCCCGTTCGTCGAACGTCTCGCCGCGCGCGAAGCGCTGCATCTCGGCGATAAGCGCGTCATCGGCCTGCCGGTTGGTGGAACCCACCCGCACGTAAGTCCCCGCCCGGACGCCGGCCCGGACAAGATGGTGGGGACGCGCAGGGCTGGGATGGACCTGGACCGCCACCACGTGGGTCTTGCGATAGGTCAGAATCTCGAGATTCGCTCTTTGGCGACGCCGCGAAGACGAGCGCGGTGCTGGCCCGGCTCGCGAAGCTGTCGCCGCGCGGGGCGGATGCGTTCCAGGCGTGCAACACAGGCGCGCACGAGTCGTTCGACGGAGACCTGGACGATCTGGTCCGCGACACCGAGCGGCTGGCCGGCGCCGTGACGAGGCTGGTGAAATGAGCGCCGCGCCGATGCAGCCGACGGACGACGGCACGCCCGCGCGGCAGCTGCTGGCGGATGTGGACGCACTGCTCTTGCAGGCCTCGTGCGGCACGGCGGGTTTGTGGCCACGGGCGGCGGCGCTGCTCACGCGTCAGGCGCTCGAGGTGGCAGTGGCCACGTTCTGGAGCGTGAAGGCGCCGGGCGTGGAAGCCTGTTCACGCAAGGCGCAGTTGCTGTGCCTGGGGCGCTACCTGGGCGATGAGGCGCTGGCGCAGCGGGCGCATGTGGCGTGGAGCGCGCTGAGCGCGAGCTGTCACTACCACGTCTACGATCTGGCCCCCACGCGCGAGGAGCTGCAAGCGTGGCGCGACAGTGTGTTTCAGGTGGTGGAACGCACCGAGCGCGCGTGGCGCTGACGGCGGCCAGACGACGCCCGGCATGCCTTTCGCAATGGTCCATCAGGAGGTGAACCCTGTGGAGCCAAAACAGATCCATAATGACACCATGCCCGTAACCCTGTCAGTGAAAAACGTGCCGGACAAGCTGGCCGAGCGCTTGCGGCAACGCGCCGCCAGCCACCATCGGTCGCTGCAGGGCGAGCTGCTCGCCATCCTCGAGGAGGCCGCGCAACCCTCGCTCACCATCGACGAACTCGCCGAAAAAGTACGATCGTTGGGTCTGCGCACGCCGGCGGAGTCGGTGGCGATTATTCGAGCGGCTCGCGATGGCCGTCGTCGTTGACGCATCGGCCGTTGCCGCCGTCGTGTTCGGCGAGCCTGGCGGAGATGCCGTCCGTCACGAGTTGCGCGGCCAGCCGCTGTACGCGCCGTCGCTCATCAACTACGAACTCACCCACGTGGCGTGGAAGAAGCTGCGACGTTCGCCATCGGGTGCCGAGGCCATTCTTGAAGCACTCGGCGCCGTCGTCCGCCTTGGGGTGATTCACACCCAGCCCGACATGGTCCAGGTGCTGGCGCTGGCGGCGGCCACGGGCCTTACGTCCTACGACGCCAGCTATCTGTGGGTCTCGAAGTCCCTGGGACTGAGGCTGGTGACGCTCGACCGCGAGCTGGCGAAGGCGGCAGAGCGGCTCTAAGCGCGCACGCGAGGGCGGACGGCGCGCAACGCACCGTGACGGACTACGACGCGTTCGCTGCCGCAGCCACGGTCAACCAGTGCAGACCGGCCAGCGTCTCGCGCGGCAGACGGGGACTGGCATATCCACCGGCCAGCACGAACGCCACGGGAATGCCGCGTGTACGCGCCCACGCACACACCAGGCGTTCGCGTGCGGCGAGCATGTCGGTGCTGACTCCGCGCAGCCCGCCGATCGCGGAGTGCTCGTGCGGGTCCATCCCGGCGTTGTAGATCACGAGATCGCACCGGGTGGGCATCGCGTCGAGCGCGGCCGCAATCGTTGGCAGATAGTCGTGGGCTCGCGACACCATCTGCAGCGTCTGCCTGGCAGCCGGAACGTAGCTGTCAAACGACGACACCGACACGTCCACGTGCGTCACCTGCGGCCACGCCGCCACGATGCCGGCCGTGCCGCCGCCGCAGTGGGCATCCAGGTCGAGTACGAGCACGTGCCGGGCGCCGTCGTCAATCGCCGCGCGCGCAGCCAGGGCCAAGCCGTT
>JANNEJ010000415.1:0-15844 GCA_031378585.1 Acidobacteriota bacterium
GTTCGTGGTGCACGTAGAGAACAAGCCCGGCGTACTGACGCGCGTGGCGTCGCTCTTTCGCCGCCGGGCCTACAACATCGAGTCGCTGACCGTGGGGCGCAGCGAGTCGCCGGGCGTGTCGCGCATGACCATCGTGGTCGACACCAACGACGAGGGGGCGCACCATGTCGCGGCGCATCTCTATAAGCTGGTGAACGTGCTGCGGGTGGACAACGTGACCAGCCGGCCGAACGTGACGCGCGAACTGGCGCTCATCAAGGTGGCGACCACGGCGGGCACCCGGCCGGAAATCTTCCAGCTGGCCGACGTGTTCCGCGCCAGAATCATCGACGTGTCGGCCGAATCGCTCGTACTCGAGCTCACGGGCGGCGAGGCCAAGCTGGATCGCCTGCTCGAGGTGCTGGAGCCGTACGGCGTGCTTGAAATGGCCCGCACGGGGACGCTCGCGATGGCCCGTGGCGAGGGTGTCGCCGTGACCGCCCCTGCCGCCTACGCCTCGAGCCCCGCAGGCGCGGCCGAGGCGGCTCAGGATATCTCGTACTCGGTGTAGTTCGCGCCGGGCGCCTCGCGCCGCGGTACTTCAAGGAGACTCGTTCGAATGGCCGTCATCTACTACGACAAGGACGCCGACCTGGCGCCTATCCGCGCCCGCAAGGTCGCCATCATCGGCTACGGCTCGCAGGGCCACGCCCACGCGCTCAACCTGCGAGACAGCGGCGTGGACGTGCGCGTCGGCCTCTACGAGGGCAGCCGCTCGGCCGCCAAGGCCAGCGCGGCCGGCTTGCGCGCCATGTCGATCGCAGAGGCCGCGAAGGAAGCCGACGTCATCATGATGCTCGTGCCAGACACCGTGCAGGGCGAAATCTACCGCAAGGACATCGAGCCGCACCTGACCGCCGGCAAGATGCTGATGTTCGCGCACGGTTTCAACATCCGGTTTGGCGCCATCACGCCGCCGCCGCATGTCGACGTGTCGATGGTGGCGCCGAAGTCACCCGGGCACCGGGTGCGCGAGCTCTACGAAGAGGGCGCCGGCACGCCCGCCCTGTTCGCCGTGCATCAGGACGCGTCTGGCCAGGCCCGCGCGGTCACGTTGTCGTACGCCAAGGCGCTCGGGGTGACGCGCGCCGGCGTGCTCGAGACGACGTTCTCGGAGGAGACCGAGACGGACCTCTTCGGCGAGCAGTCGGTGCTCTGCGGCGGGGTCAGCGCGCTCGTGAAGGCGTCGTTCGACACGCTGGTCGAGGCCGGCTACCAGCCGGAGATTGCCTATTTCGAGTGCATGCATGAACTGAAGCTCATCGTCGACCTGATGTACCGCGGCGGCCTGAACTACCTGCGCTACTCGGTGTCGGACACGGCCGAGCACGGCGACTACACGGGCGGGCCCCGCATCGTCACCGACGAAACACGGGCGGAGATGCGGCGCATGCTGGCCGACATCAAGAGCGGCGCGTACGCCAAGCTCTGGATGGACGAGCACGCGGCGGGCCGGCCGACGTTCACCGCCACACGCCTGGCCGAACAGCGCCTTCTCATCGAAAAGGTGGGCGCCGAGCTGCGGGCCATGATGCCCTTCCTTGACCCGGTCACGGTCAAGCCCGAGGAACAGCGCCAGCCCGTGTAACCGGCCGGGCGGCCGCTCCTTAGGGCGGTTGCTTCCGGAGGCGGAACCACTGGGGGTCGAGACGGTTGCTGCGTCTCGACCACCAGACAGGATAGGCTTGTCTCTATATGCTCACTTCGAGACTTGCTCTGTCGACTGTCCCCTGCCGTTCAACCGCGCTCGCGAGCGCGCTGGCCCTGGCCGGCCTCGCCGTCGCGTGTGGCTCGAAACCCGGTGTCACGGCCGCACCCTCCGCGACCGCCTGGGCCGTCGTGGACGGTCGCGAGATCAGCGGCGACGACGTGGAGAAGGCCTACCGCCGCGTGTCGCAGGGGCAGGCGCCGCCGTCGGACGAAGAGGTCCTGAACGCCAAACTCAACCTGCTCAACGAGCTTATCGTGCAGGACATTCTGCTCGCCAAGGCCAGCGCATTGAAGCTCGCGGTGACCGACGCCGAGGTTGACACGGCCTTCAACGAGGGCAAGCAGAACATCCCGGATGCGGCGTTCCAGCAGGAACTCACCAAGCGCAACCTCACTGCCGCCGACATGCGCGACGGCATCCGCCGCGAGTTGCTGTCGCAGAAGGTGATCGAGCGCGAAGTGACCTCGAAGATCACGATTGCCGACCAGGACCTGACGGCGTTCTTCGAAGCCAACCGCGCGCAGTTCAACCTGGCGGAGACCTCCTACCAGATTGCGCAGATCGTGGTCACGCCCGTGCGCGACACCGAGGTGACCAATCGCTCCGGCGACGACGCGACGACACCACAGATGGCGGCGCAGAAGGCGCAGATGCTCATGGAGAAGCTGAAGGCCGGCACCCCGTTTTCCGATCTGGCCCGCGACTTCTCCGAAGACCCGCAGTCGGCGCCGCGCGGCGGCGACCTGGGCCTGGTGCCGATCTCGGCGCTCAACCAGGCCCCACCGCCCCTGCGTGACGCGGTACTGAAGTCGGCGCCCGGCACGGTCAGTGCCGTGAGCGGCGGCGGCGCGCACACACTGGTGTTGCTCGTGCGGAAGGAAGAGGCCGGCCAGCGCGACCTCAACACGCCAGGCGTGCGCGACCAGCTCACAAACACGCTGAAACAGCGCAAGGAACAGCTCCTGCGCACGGCCTTCCTGAGCGCCGCACGCAGCGACGCCGCCGTCGTCAACGTCGTGGCCCGCCGGGTGCTCGAATCGCCCGGCAAGATGCCGAGCCTGATGCCGCCGGCGCCAGGCGCCGCGAAGTGAGGGTGCTCGGTCACCCTCCAAGACCCTGCTCGGGTGCTATCGTCCCGGCCTGACCGGCAGTACGAGGCGCGAGCCGCCAGACCTACCAAGGTGCACGGAGATGCGCGCTCGGGCGGTTTCGGCCGAGTCCATCTCCAGCCGGCCGGTGTGCAGGTTGCGTGACATGTTGGGTGCGAACGAGGCCATGACCGCCACGCGGATGCGGTGCCCTCGAAGGAAGCGGTTTGCGGTCATCAGCGTGTCGAGCGTGACACGATAGATTTTTCCCGGCTCGAGTGCTCAGCGCCTGGTAGTCGAGGCCACCGGCCTTGCCGTCATGCGGATCGCGCACCGGACGGGCGGCATCCGACACGAAGGCGGCTGAGTGCTCGCCCGCGGGCGACGTCCACCCGAGCGTGCCCGCAGTGCGGCCGGGCACGGGCGCCCCGCCGAGATACAGCGACCGTCGCTCGGCTGGCAGCGGCCAGGCGTCACCAGTACGCCATGCGCCGGCGCCCATGGCGTAGACGCGCACGGGCGCCTCGCCCATCACGCCGTTGTCGGCGCCCTTCAGCCACGTATCCATCCAGCGCAGCACGAGCTCGTCGTAGTCGAGGATCGCGGCCGGCCCCATCTCGCGCGCGCCGATCCGCGACAAGTCCCAGTCGGAGCCGTGAGTCCACGGTCCAATCACGACTTGCGTTCTCGCCTGGCGGGCGTTGCCGCCTCGCGTCATCACGAGCCCGGTGACGTTGGTGGTGGCGCCACTCGGTCCGTACATCTCGTCGTACCAGCCGCTGATGTTGAGCACGGCCGCCGACACGCGCGCGTACTTGTTCGTCAGTTCCGCCCAGTCCCACCACGGGTCGTAGGCGGGGTGACGCATCCACTCGTAGTACCACTCGGCCACGCCCTTGAGCACCGGCATGTCGAGACGCGGGAGGAACTCCTGCATGGCGGCGCCATCAGCGGCCCACGCCGCCCGCGCGTCCTGATAGGTCTGTGGCCCGGGTGCGCCCGAACGGCGGCGGAGGTCGGGGGCCATGTTCATCCACGCCCACTCGAGCCACGAGCCGTCCCAGACGCCGCCCGTGTACCAGAAGTGCGTGGGCGAGGCGAACGTCATCGCGGGCACCATCGCAACGAGGTGTGGCGGGGACTGCACGGCCGCAAGCCACTGCACGGCGCCTGGATACGACAGCCCGAAGGTACCCACCCTGCCGTTGGACCACGGCTGCGCGGCGGCCCACTCAATCGTGTCGAAGCCGTCGGCACCCTCCTGGGTATACGCGCGGAAGTCGCCATCCGAGGCGTAGCGGCCTCGCACGTCCTGCACGACCACAGCGTAGCCCCGCTCGACGGCCATATCCACGAGTGCTCCGTTTGTGGTCTCGGTCTTGCCGTAGGGCGTGCGATAGACCAGCGTGGGATGGCGTACGGCGTCGGCCGGGCGCCGGATGTCGGCGCGCAGCACGACGCCGTCGCGCATCGACACGGCGACATTCGAATCCACGACGCCGACGGCGCGGTTGGCCTGCGCCCAGAGCGAGCGCGGCACGGTGGCCGACCCCAGGACGACGGCAACAATCGCGGCGCCCGCGAGACCGACACGCTTGAAGCCCAGCATGCCAGGACGATACGGCGTTGTCGAAAGCGTGGCAACCCTTACAGGGCGTCCAGTGCCCCGGTCTCCGCGCGCCGCGCACTACGGATTCCGGACTGCCGGCGACGAACAGGCGTCCACCGGCCTCGCCCCGGGCAGATCACCGATACTAGAGAGATGAAGGCCTCGTCCGCGCGCACCCTCCGCTGGTTGATTCTGCTCACGCTGGTCGTCGGCGCTGTCGCCCAGGTCGTCACGGCCCAGGCGCCGGCGGCACCGGCCTCGCCGACGGCTGCCGAACGTCAGGCCCTGAGCCAGACCATCCCGGTCGACCCCTTGATTACAGTCGGCACGCTGCCGAACGGCCTGCGCTACTACGTGCGGCCCAACCAGCAGCCGCGTGGCCGCGCCGAACTTCGGCTGGTCGTGAAAGCGGGCTCGGTCCTCGAAGACGACGACCAGCGCGGGCTGGCGCACTTTGTGGAACACATGGCCTTCAACGGCTCGCGGCATTTCCCGCAGCAGGCGATCGCCACCTTCATGCAGGGCATCGGCATGCGGTTCGGCGCGCACGTCAATGCCCATACCGGGTTCGACGAAACGGTTTACGAGCTGCAAATTCCTTCGGGCGATTCGACGGTCATCGAGCAGGCGCTGCTCATGATGGAAGACTGGGCCCGCGGGGTCTCGTTCGAGCCGGCGGAGATCGAAAAGGAGCGCGGCGTCATTCTCGAAGAATGGCGTCAGGGCCTGGGCGCGGATGGACGGATGCAGAACATCGTGATGCCGGTGCTGCTACAGGGCTCACGCTACGCCGTGCGATCGCCGATCGGCACGCCGGAAACGATCCGCAATGCGCCGCACGCGCGCCTGAAGCAGTTCTATGCCGATTGGTATCGGCCCGACCTGATGGCGGTCATTGTCGTGGGCGATTTCGACCGCGCCGAGATGGAAGGCCGGATCAAGACACACTTCGGCCCGCTTCCCGCGGCGACGTCGCCGCGACCACGCGCGCCGCATGACGTGCCCAGCCACCCTGGCACGTTGTACGTGGTGGCCACCGACCGGGAAGCCACGGCCACGACCGTGGGCGTCATTGGCAAGATGCCGGCGCGCGATCAGCGCACGGTCGGCGTCTACCGTCAGCAGATGGCCGAACGGCTGTTTGCCGGCATGCTGTCGGAGCGGCTCGACGAACTGGCGCGCACACCGAACGCGCCATTTCAGGCCGCCCGAAGTTCGCGTGGTCTGTTCGTGCGCACGACGGAAGCCACCACCATGCAGGCCCTGGTGGCCGAAGGCGGGGCCGCGCGCGGCCTGACGGCGCTCGTGGCCGAGGCCGACCGGGTCGCGCGCTACGGCTTCACCGCCACCGAACTCGAGCGACAGAAGGTGAGCAGCCAGCGCTATCTGCAGCAGGCGCTCGCGGAGAAAGACACCACCCCATCAGCGCCGCTCGCCGACGAGTTCATCCGCAATTTCATGAACGACGAGCCCATTCCCGGGATCATCTACGAGCAGGCCATGGCCCAGCGTCTGATGCCGGGCATCACGCTCGAAGAACTCAACCGCCTGGCGGCTACCTGGGTGCCCGACGCCAACCGCGTCGTGGTCGTCAACGCACCGCAGAAGGTGGGAGTAACGGCGCCCACGGCCGACACGCTCGCGGCGGCCATCAAGGACTCGACCGCGCGCACGCTCTCGGCCTACGTGGATGTCGTGAACTCGGCGCCGCTGCTGGATCCGTTGCCGACACCTGGTGGCATCGCGCGCGCCACGGCGACCACGTCGCTCGGGATCACCGAGTGGCGGCTGTCGAACGGCGTCCGCGTGATCTTGAAACCCACCGACTTCAAGGCGGATGAAGTGCTGTTTCGGGCCATCAGCCCCGGCGGCACGTCACTTGCCAGTGACGCCGACTTCGTGGCCGCGCGCACGGCCGAGGCGGTGATGGCAGAGAGCGGCTTGGGACGCCTCAGCCGGCTCGATCTGACCAAGGCGCTGGCCACCGTCAACACCTTCGTGGGCGCCGACATCAGCGATGCCGAAGAGGGACTCGGCGGCGGGGCCGCGCGCAAAGACCTGGAGACGATGTTTCAGTTGATTCACTTGACGTTCACGGCGCCCCGGGCCGACCCGACGGCCTTCGCTGTGCTCACGGCGAACCTGAAGCGATCGCTCGCCAACCGGCAAGCCGAACCCGAGGCCGCCTTCGACGAGGCCGTGACCTCGGCGCTGACGGGCGACCATCCGCGCGCCCGCCCCCTCACGCCCGCGCTGGTCGATCAGATGAACCTCGATCGCTCGCTGGCCTTCTACCGCGACCGATATTCAGACGCGAGTGACTTCACCTTCGTGTTCGTCGGCAGCTTCGATCTGCCGACAATGAAGCCGCTCGTAGAGCGGTATCTGGCGTCGCTGCCCGCCCGCGGACGCGTCGAGGCCGCCCGCGACGTCGGCATCCGCACGCCGACGACGGTCGTGCGGCGCGAGGTCCGCAAAGGCGTCGAGCCCAAAAGCCAGGTCAGTATCGTGTTCAGCGGCGCGTTCGATAACACCGAGGCGAACCGGCTGCTGGTGAGCACCATGGCCGCGACGCTGAGTGGCAATCTGCATCGGACGTTGCGCGAAGACCTTGGCGGCACCTACGGCGTGAGTGTGGAACCGGCCTTCGGCTTCCAGCCGCGCCAGGAGTACCGCGTGTCGATCTCGTTTGGCTGCGACCCGGCGCGCGTCGAGACGCTCGTGACCGCAGCGTGGCAAGTCATCGCGGAGTTCAAATCCGCCGGGCCTGGGCGCGGCCAGTTGGCCGACGCCAAGCTTGCGGCGCAACGCGACTTCGAGACCAACGCGCGGCAGAACCCCTACTGGCTGAGTCGACTCACTCAGGCCTACGCCCACGGCGAAGACGTGGCGACCGCCATCGACCCGCGACCGCTCCATGACGAGCTCACGGCGACGGCCGTGCGCGACGCCGCCCGACGGTTTCTCGACGAGTCGCGCTACGTGCAGGTGATCCTGCGTCCAGAGAGCCGGTAGCGCGCTGGCAACCCGGGCGCTACGGCGCGCCAGGTACGATTGGCACGATCGGCAGCTCAATGAAGCTGGCTGCGCCGGGGGCGTGATGGATGCGCTGCGTCGACCTGACGTAGTCGGACGGTGTCGCGAAGAAGATGTTGGGCACAAACGTCTGCGGGTTGCGATCGTAGAGCGGGAACCAGCTCGATTGCACTTGCACCAGGATGCGATGGCCCGGCTGGAACACGTGATTGGCGGTCGGCAGGATGAAGCGGCAGGGCAACGGCGTATTTGGCGCGATTGCCTTTGCCGTGGCGAAGCCGTCGCGGTAGCGGCCGCGGAAGATGTCCATCGACGCCGGTAGCTGATAGCCGCCCATCTCGGGCTGGCTCGCCACTTCGTCGGGATAGACGTCGATGAGCTTCACCACCCAGTCGGCATCGGAGCCGGTGACCGAGGCCACGAGGTTGACTAGCGGTGCGCCGCTGATGCGCACCGGCTCGGTCAGCACCGGCGTGACGAAGCTGACCACGTCGGTGCGGTCGGCGACACTGCGTTGGTCGGTGAGCAGCCAGCGCTGCCACAACGCGCCGTTCGAGAACTGCACCGGCCGCGGCAGGTAGGGTACCGGTTTGGCCGGATCCGACACGTATTCGGTGAAATTGCCGGCCGCGCCCGCGCTCGGGCCGCCCGCCGGAGCCGTGAACGACAGTCCAGACCCGGCCGTGAAGTAGAGCGGCTTGGCCGTGGCTGGGCAGCCGGTGGCACACGACAGCGGCCACCGCGCCAGCCGGTCCCAGTGATTGTCGCCCGTGTTGTAGATCAAGACCGGCGGCGTCGCCGCCTTGGCCGCACCCGCCTTCAGGTACTGGTCGAAGAACGGCTTGAGCACGTCGCGGCGGAACTGCAGGGCGGTGTCGCCCTCGAACTTCAGGGGGCCGAGCGTCGAGCCCTCGTAGTTCACGCCGCTGTGCCGCCACGGCCCCATGACCAGGAAGTTCAGGTCGTTGCGCGCGTCCTTCGGCTCGGTGGCGAGATACGTCTGGATCGCGCCCCACATGTCTTCCTGATCCCAGATGCCCTGAATCCACATGGTCGGCACCGTCATCGGCTGCTTCGCGATGATCTTGTCGAGCGCCTGCTCCTGCCAGAACTGATCGTAGGCGGGATGCTCAGACACCTTGCGCCACATCGGCAACTGGTCGAGCCCGGCAGCTACGGCGTAGTCGCCGGCGGATCCGGCACGGCGGAAGTTCTCGTAGTCGTCGGCGCCCTGACGGACGATCGTGTTGCCGGCGGCGCGACCCGCGCTCTGCCCGCTGAAGAAGTCGAAGTTGGTCTGGCGGAAAGCGCCGAAGTGGAACCAGTCGTCGCCCATCCAGCCATCGATCATCGGGCTCATCGGCGCCGCGACCTTGAGCGCCGGATGCGGATTGACCAGGGCCATCACCACGGTGAAGCCTTCATACGAGCTGCCGAGCATGCCGACGCGGCCGTTCGACTCAGGCACGTTCTTCACCAGCCAGTCGATGGTGTCGTAGGCGTCGGTCGAGTGGTCGGTAGTGGTCGGGTTGAGCGGTCCGCGCAGCGGACGGGTCATCAGGTAGTCGCCCTCGGAGCCGTACTTGCCGCGCACGTCCTGGAAGACGCGGATGTAGCTATCGGCGACAAACACCTCGTCGCCCAGCGGCTGCCTGCGCTGGCCGTGACTCTCAGCCGGCTCGCGGGTCGTGACGTGGATCTGATTCAGCTGGAGGCCGCTCCGCCGCTGCTGCGCTTCGAGACTGCGCGTGACGGTCTCCTGCTCGCCGAGCGCATCGAGGGTCTGTGGCCGGCGTTTCAAGCACGGGCGATGGTCGATTGGTGGGACTGGGCGCCGTCGGCGCGGCGGTTTGCCGAAGCGGCGATGAGAAGATTGTCGTCGGGCAGACCTTGATGGTCCGGCGTGATGTCGCATTGAGCCGGATCGGCCGAGCGTCCACGTGGCTGACCGATGCCGACCGATTGTTCGCGATGGACGTCGAACAGTTTCGCGACGCCACCAAGGATCGCGATCTCGCGATCTTCTACCTGTTTCTGGCACTACAGGAGTGCATCGACCTGGCGGCATATTGGGTGGCCGACGCCGGATGAGGTGTGCCCGACGATGCGGGATCGACTTTTGATGAATTGGCCGACCGCGGGGCCATTTCACGTGAGTTAGCCGATCGCCTCCGCGAAGGCGTCGGACTCCGCAATCGTATTGCGCACGCGCGTGGTGCCTGCCGCGCACGGCGTCGGTGCGGGTGACGCGGTACTTCTGAGCTGTCTCCGAGCCGGACATCGTTCGGGGCCGCCAGGAGACGTTTCGCGAGCATGCGTGCGGGCCGGTTCGTCTTCAGTGCCCTGCCTGCAGTTGCGCCAGCGACTCCAGGATGGTCGGCGCGTTACCCGCCTCGATCGCGCGCCGGCGGATCTGGTGGAACTGAGAAAGGG
The DNA here is from genome assembly GCA_031378585.1 of Acidobacteriota bacterium. Classification (GTDB taxonomy): domain Bacteria; phylum Acidobacteriota; class Vicinamibacteria; order Vicinamibacterales; family UBA2999; genus CADEFD01. Next base: position 9,917 of record JANNEJ010000415.1, read on the forward strand.
CCTGATTGGCCGCGGCCAGCGTGCCCAGCCGGTCCACATACGCCTCGATCTTGCCGCCGGGCAGTGCAAAGAGCGCGACGTCGTCGGTCAGGGCGTCGAGATACGCACGCGCCCCGCAGCACCCGAGACTTAGGGCTGCGCGCTGGTGGTTGACGACCTGCGGTATTACGGCGCAGGCCGGGCGACCCATCGCGAGCGGCGCACCGCCGTCCACCGAGGACGCCGCTTCAGACACGATCAGGCTCTGGTTCGCTTTCACGAACAACATCACGACCGCGGGCGTCGACGTCGCATCCGCCAGCGGCCCGTACGTCACATACGATGACCGCGTGTGCAGCACCGGAATGCTCGCCAGTTCCGAGGCCGGCAAATAGCCGAGCTCGGCGAAGATCGCCAGCGCATCGCCCCGATCTTTCTCGTGCGCGGGGGTGCCGTCCAGATTGTGCGTAAAGGTGCCGATGGCGCAGGCGTCGTGGTCCTTCGACGTGGTCACGAAGGTCTGCCGTGCGCCCTGCTCCCAGAACGCACAGCCCGCCGCGGCCCGCGCCTGCGCAGCCGCGACGCCGGCCGGCGCCGTGTCGGTGAACCACATGGCCACCGGCGGCATGGTGAGGTGCAGGGCATCGGTCAGCCGCTGCGACAACGATCCGTAGTTGGTCATGAACGCTCCGTGAAAGGAATCGACGAGACCGAGGTGGACTGCTACTTCGGCAGCCGCTCGGGCATGTCGGCCACCACGTAAGCCACCACCGCAATCGACGCGGCCGCCTTCGACACCTCTTCAGGCGCGATGCGGTCGATCGTGTCAGCCGGCGTGTGGTGAATCGTGAAGTAGCGCGTGGCGTCGCCGTCGTACGACATCATCGGCACCTTGCCGGCCTGCGCGATGGGGCCGATGTCGGCACCACCGCCGCCTGGCCCGATCGTCAGTCCGAGCGGCGTCAGCAGCGTGCCGATGTCGCGCATGCGCTCGGTGGCCGCCGGCGAGCCGGAGAACCCAAGTCGGGCGGGCGCGAACACGCCGGAATCGGACTCGAGCGCCAACACGTGGTCCGCAGCCGACGCCTTGTAGGCATCTCGATACGCATTGCCGCCGCGCAGGCCATTCTCTTCGTTGGTAAAGAGGCCCACGCGCACCGTGCGTCGAGGCTGGATGCCGAGCTTCTTCATCAGGCGCAGGGCCTCCCACGTGACGACGCACCCCACGCCGTTGTCAGATGCCCCAGCGCCGACGTCCCACGAGTCGAAGTGGCATCCGACAAGCACGATCTCGTTAGGGAACTCGCGGCCGGGGATCTCGGCAAACACATTGGCGGACTCGGCGTCGGCCTCGAAGTGCGCCTCCATCTTCAGCCGCACACGCACGCGCACCCCGCGGTCGCTCAGGCGCTGGATGCGGTTGGCGTCTTCCACCGAAATCGCGGCGGTGGGAATGCGCGCGGTGCCCTCGCCGTAGTTCATGCCACCGGTGTGCGGTGTGCGATGCCCCATCGGCCCGACCGCGCGCACGAGTGAGGCAACGGCACCGTGTTTGGCGGCAGCCGTGGCGCCGCCCCCCCGGTAGGGCACGGTCTCGCCGTAGGTCGTATAGGGCACGTTGAAGAGCACGATCTTGCCCTTGACCTGGGCACCGCGCGCGTCGAGGTCCTTGAAGTCTTTCACCACGAGCACGTCGGCCTCGACCCCCCCAGCCGGCGTCGCCACGCTGCCACCGAGGCCCAGCATCGCGATGGGATGCTCGGGCGGATCGATGATGACGGCGCTTTCCTGCCCGCGCACCCACACGGGCACCATCACCTTCTCGGCGCGTACGTTGGCCAGACCGTCGGCCTTCATCGTGGTCTGCGCCCAGGCGATGGCGCGGGTGAGGTTGGCGGAGCCAGAAATGCGGGCGCCGTAGGTGTCGGTAAGCTCGGCCAGACGCCGCCAGGCAAAGTCGTTGGCCTGGGCCTCAGCCATCAGCTTCGTGGCGGTCTCGCGGTGCGCCGCGAGCCACGCGGGGGCGGCGGCCTGTTCGGCGGCAACGCGCAGCGGAACGAGCGGCAGGAGTTGGATGGCGCCGCCGCAGACGACAACGGCGGCGATCACGCGAAGAATGGTCCTCGACATGCGGAACATTCTACGTGGATCGCCGCCACCCGGCCCAGGTGGCGGGCTCAGGGGATGGAGAGCTCACCTGCCGGGTCGCTAGAACTTCACGGCGTAGACCAGCCGGAACTGGCGGCCGATCTCGGGCACGATGTCCTTCAGGAAATTCAAGTGGTTGCGGTACAGAGTGTTGGTGGCGTTGTCGAGACGCGCCGTAATCGTCTGCACCGCCCGAGTGGACTGCAGGGTGTAGGTGGCGTAGAACCGCAGCAGACCGTAGCTGGCCGTCTCGGTTTCATTGCCGAACACGCGGTCTTGCCGGGCCACGGCCGTGGCGTTGGCGCCGAGTTCCAGGCCGCCGCCCGTGTAGCGCAGCCCGCCCATCAGGCGCGGCGGCGGAATGCGGGGCAGCGGCTCGCCGTCGCTTTTACGTTCCGCGCGCACGAGGTCGTAGGTGAACTCCGCATTCAGATGATCGGTGAGGGTTACGTCGGCATGGGCTTCGGCACCCCACAACGTGGCATCAGCGGCGGCGTACTCGGCCACCGGGAACTCGCCCCCGTGGCCTTCGTCGCCCTCGCCGTGCTCCACGCCGAACCGATCGTCGAACTCCGCTTCGCGCGCTTCGAACTCGTCGTCCGTGAGCGGGTTGCGGTAGATGAAGTTACTGATGTTGTTGCGGAAGAACGACAGCTCACCCCGTACTCTCGACGTCCGAGTGCGCAACGACAGATCGAAGCCCACCGCCCGCTCCGACTCCAGGTCGGGGTTGCCAATCTCGAACGTGAGGTTGCCGGGGTGTGGACCAAAGAAGTACAGCTCTTCGAGCGCGGGGTTCCGGGCGGCCCGCGCAAGACTTGCGGCAATCACGAAGTTGTCGTTGGCCGCGCGCGGCCGAATGAGCGCACCAACCGAGCCGGAGAACTCGGTGAAGTCGCGTCCGGGCAGCCCGCCTTGAGGTTCGAATGTGGTGCGGTCCACGCGACCGCCAAACTGCAAGCTGAAGTGCGGCCAGGTGACTTCCTCGTACAGGAACGCCGCCACCGCCTGCTGGTCGACCGGCGGCGACAGCGCTTCAGCGCCTTCCGCCGCGAACTCACGATTCAGGAACCAGCCGCCGACCGAGCCGGCAAGGCGGCTGATCGGCTTGTGTGACAGCAGCACTTCGCCTTCCACGGTGTTGTTCTTGAACTGCGTGCCCACGTCGGTGCCTTCGAGTTCGGAGTGGGTGTAGCGGCGCACGCCCAGGGTGGCGCGGTATGACGACAGCACGCCGTCGAGCCCTTGCCCGCCCGCCCGCGCCGAGAACGCATGCCGCTTCGGGGTAAGACTGACCTGGCCATCTGCGAGCACCGGCACGCCGTACTTGGTGTCGTCGTAGCCGTAGCTGACGCCCGCGTAGGAGCGGTCACCGGTGTAGGCGCCGCCCACGTTCACGAAGCCGCCGCGCGACTGCGAGTTGAGGACTTCGCCCTCGGGCGTGTTGTAGCTGTCGGCGCGCTGGCCGCCGCCGCCAAAGTGCATCGCGAACTTGCCGTTGCCGACGTGCACATCGGCCGCGGTCCCAACGGGCACCGAGTTGCTGCCGAGGTTGAATGTCATCGAGCCGGTGGGCGTCGTGACCTTCTCGGTGGGAATCTGATCGGTCACGATGTTCACGAGACCGCCGATGGCGTTGGCGCCGTAGAGTAGCGTGGCCGGGCCGCGCACGACTTCGATGCGCTGGGCCGAGGCCGGATTCACCGGCACGCCGTGGTCGCCGGACTGGCTCGACAGGTCGCCCATGCGCTGGCCGTCCTGCAGCACCAGCACGCGATCGCCGTCGAGGCCGCGAATGACGGGACGGGCCGGGCCGGGCCCCAGCGAACGCATCGCCACGCCGGGCTGCCACTGCAGCGTGGCGCCGATGGTGTCGTTGAGCTGGCGCGCCAGGTCCTCGTTCGATAACACGGAGGTGGGCTGGAACGACTCGAACTGGGGCTTGGGGTTCGGGCTGACTGACAGCACCTCGGCAAAGTGCAGGTCGAGATCCACTTCGAGATTCAGCGTGGCACCGGCGGCAGCCACGGTCACCTCGGTGCGGCGGCTGCTGTAGCCGTCGGCCCTGACCGACACGTGATACTCGCCGGGGGTGAGCCCCTCGATGCGATACGTGCCATCGGCGGCAGTACGGGTCTCGCGGCGGAGCTCTTCGACAACGACCGCGGCACCGGCCATGCTGTCGCCGCTACCGGCGCGCGTCACCTTGCCAGTGAGGCTTGCGCCGCCCTGGGCAAGCGCTGGCGCCACGGAAGCCACCATTCCCAGAAGGGTGGCGAGGAACACGACGAAACGAACGATGGCGAGCTGCTGCACGGTGGGTTTGGCCTCCGAAAGTGTCAGGCTCTAGCGTATCGACGCCGCGGGGCGTCACCTAGGAAGAGCACACGGGTGGACGTCGTGAGCCCACGAACAGACGACGACCGCGGTTGAATGGTCAGCCGAAAATCCGACGCTAAGTCTCTGTTGATCAAAGGCTTGCGCGCCGTATCCAGCTGATAGCCAGCCCCAACGCCGCAAAGAGGCCCACCGAGACCCCCGCAGGCAGCAGATCGCCAGCCGTGCCCTCGTCACGATGACGCCGTTTAGCGTTTAGTGAGACCGTTGGCTTGGAGCATCAGGATGACTCCAGACCCGGCAGGTTACGGCACGCCGCCGCGCGCGTGCTACCTTCAAGACACCGTGCCGCGCTACTTCATGTCCCCCACCGGCCTCCTCCTCCTCTGTGGGCTGCTTGCGGCGCATCCGCCGGAGGCCGTCGCCCAGAACGGCACGATTGCCGGCGTCGCCACGACCGCGGTGCCCGCGATGCGTCCGCTGCGCGTCACCATGGACGCCGTGGTGTGCGGCTCGGAACTACCCGACGAGACGGTCAGCGTCGGCACCGGCGGAGGGCTGGCCAACGTAGTCGTGACGCTAACGGGCGTGAAGAACACGACCCCCTATCCCGACCCGCAAGTGACAAACGAGAAGTGCCGCTTCCTGCCGCGCGTGCAGCTGGCGCGTCCGGGCGCTCCCACGAAGACCACCAGCCACGACGCCCTGCTGCACACCACCAACGCGCAACAGGACGGCGGCCGCACACTCTTCAACGTCGGCCTCCCGGTGCCCAACATGGTGATCACGCGGCCGCTGAACGGGGCCGGTCTCGTGCGGATTACCTGCAACACCCACCAGTGGATGCGCGGCTTCATCATGGTCACCGACGAGATGGCGGCGGTCACCGGCGCCGATGGCAGCTTCCGCCTTACCGGCGTGCCGCCGGGCACTTACGAGCTGAAGGTATGGCACGAGCTGCTGAAGATCGCGCCCGTGAAGGTCACCGTGACGGCCGGGGGCACGGCCGCCGTGAAGCTTGCGCTGGCGCGCTGACTCGCCTGTTCCATAAGGGACATCCGCCGACGCTGCCCGTCCGGATAGAATTGCGCGCAGGATTCAACCCGGAGCCGCTGCCGATGACGTTCCAGTCTCATACCCGCCGCCCTCTGCTCCTCTGGGCGCTGCTGCTCTCGGCCTCACTTGGAGCCGCAGCGGTAGCGGCGCAAACCGTCATCACGCCGCCCAAGAACAAGTACACGCCCCAACAGGACGTCGAACTTGGCAGGGAGGCGGCGGCCGAGGTTCGCCAGAAGTATCCGGTCATCTCGGACGATCAGATTTCTGGGTACCTCGAACGCGCAGGCCGGTCGCTTGTGGCCGCGTCGCCGCAGAACCTGAACAATCCGGTCTTCGAGTACTCGTTCACGCCGGTGAACCTGAAGGAGATCAATGCGTTCGCCCTGCCAGGCGGACCGATGTTCG
>JANNEJ010000709.1:0-2787 GCA_031378585.1 Acidobacteriota bacterium
AGCCGAACACGTCCTCGTAGCGGGCGCCGAACGCGTTGGCCACCCGCGCATATGCCGTGACGGACCGAGCGAGCGTGACCGCGGCCCCCGTCGTGACCACGACGTGGCCGTCGTTTTCGAAGAGCCCGCCGAAGGTGCCGAAGTTCGGCTCCACGTCGAGTGTCGTGCCCCGAAGCGTGGCCATCGCGAACGTCTGCAGCCGGCGATGCGTCCAGATGATGTCAGCGCTGCCCTGGTGCCGCGGACGCCGCAACAAGCGATCACCCACCTTGAAGGGCGGCGCGGCCTGGCCGGCCGTGCCGTCGACCGCCAGCACCTCGGTGTCGAGCCACGTGTAGGTGCCGCGCGCGCTGAACGCGGCGGTGGGGCGCCAGGCGAGCGCCAGCTCCGCGCCGCGCGCCCGCGCGTTGGCGATGTTGTCGGTCGTGAAGCGGCTCGACGCGCTCAGCCGCCCAACCGAGATGATGAGGTCGTCGTAGGTGTTGTGAAACCACGTCGCGTCGGCCTGCACCGAGCCGCCGCGAAAGGTCTGTGTGACGCCGGCCTCGACACTGCGGCTCCGTTCGGGCTTCAGGCCGGGGTTGTTGGTGAATGCGATCTCGAAGGCGTCGGGCGGACGGATGCCCGTGCCAGCGGCGGCGCGCAGACGGGTCGAGGAGCCGCGGGCGGGGCCGTCAGGCACGACCACCCATACGGCCGTCGCCTTGGGGTTGACGGCCGTGATCGTGTCATCGCCAAATGCCGGACGCGCGGAGAACGCCGAGGGATTGGCCGCGAGCGCTGTTCGTGTGATGCGCTCGGCGCGGGCGCCCGCGGTCACCGACACGCGACCGGTCGGTTGCCACCTGGCCTCGGCAAATCCCGCCGCGACGCTGCGTTCGATGGGCACCTGTGCCGGTCCCGCTGTGATGAAGGTGCTGCGGCCGCTTTCCGCGAGCCAGTCGGCGCCGGCGCTGGCAGCGAATCCCGTCGCGACGGCTGCGTCGAACTGCACGCGGCCGTGCGAGCGCTGCGTTTCTCCGCGCGACGTCGAGCGCGACCGGAACTCCAGGTCGAAGTCGGCCGTGTCGGCATCGGCGCGCATCCGCACGCGGCTGGCCGGGCCACCCAGGGGCTGCACCACGTGCAGGGCGGCCGTGCGTCGTCGCGTGAGACCGCGAGCGATGCGGTCGACACCCCCGAAGTTGCCAGCAGGATTGGAGCCAAACGGGCCAGGGGACCCGCGCTCGGTCTCCACGAACTGCAGTGAGCCGACCAGGTCGGTGCCGGCGGCGTGCCGCCAACCGAGGGACCCGTCCAGCAGCGCCACCGCGCCGTCGTCGTTATCGACCGGCGTGCCATCGGCCGCCTTGCCGGTGTAGCCGGTTTCGCGGTCGTAGGCGCTACTGGCAGCGCCGTACCAGCGTCCGGCGCTGCCGCGCGCCGACGCGCGCCCGCTGCGGGCCTCGCGTCCGCCCACTTCGCCCGAGGCGAAGGCCGTGAGCGGTCCGCCCTTGGCCGTGATGATCTGCACCACGCCACCGATGGCATCCGACCCGTAGAGCGCGCTCTGCGGTCCAGGCACCACCTCGATTCGCTCGGCGCTTGCGATGGGCACCTGTGACAGGTCGAGGCCGCCGCCAAACGCGTTGGCACGCACGCCGTCAACCAGCACGAGCGTGAAGTCTGATTCGCCGCCGCGCGGAAAGACCGATGTGACTGTGCCCGGACCGCCGTTGCGGGCGATGGCAAAGCCCGGCACCAGCCGCAGTGCGTCGCCAAGCGTGGTGGTCTGTCGCGCGAGCAGGTCGGCGCGGGTGATGACGGTGACGCTGTCAGCCACCGACGAGAGCGGCGTCTCGACGTGCGACGCCGTGACGGTGAGCGTCTCGCTCACGGCTCGCACGGCCAGCGTCAGGACGAGGTCGGTATCGCCGGCCTGCACCTGCCGTGGCGGGGCGTCCAGGCCGGGCGCCCACGCGCGGATGGTCACGGTGCCGGCCGGAACCTCGAGTGCGAAGCGTCCGTCAGTGTCGGCGGCGGTGGTCAACGGAGCCGCCAGCGGGCCGCTGACGGCCACCTGAGCACCGGCGACTGGCCGACCGTCCGGGCCGAGCACGCGGCCGCGCAGCACGTCGGCGTTGGCCGTGCCCGCGACCAGCGCGCCGGCCATGACCGTCGCGCCGAGCAGGCGTACGAATCCCTGCAACCGGGCGAGTGGGGAAGCCGTCGTAACAGACGGAGTACAAACGTAGCGCATAGAGCCCTCCTCGGCGTTGTCCGCGCCGATCCGCCCCGGTGGGGCGGGAGAAGGACGTGGGCCCGTGGAGGAGGTCTCCTGACTTGCGGATCAACGCGCATCGCCCGCGTCTTCCCCCCGTTGACGCCGCACGGCGCCAATCGGCAGTGACGGGCTGGCTCGAAGCCAGCCGGTGGACGTGCGCTCCCCGCTTACAGTGGCGGAACCGTGTGGGATTTGCACCCAACTTCCCTGGTCAGCCACGGGATCGCGTCGATTAAGACGGCCAGTATAGCTGCGATTGTCGCGTCACACGACGTTTGCGTAAATTGTCGCGTTTGTGTTTCGATGTCTTGGGCAGCGTGGCGGCTGGCCGACCGAGAGGACCGCATGAGCAAGAGTTCGACCGTGACCGTCCGCGAGACCCCGGTTGAGAAGGTGTCTTCGGCGACGGCTGGCGGCCTTGTCATTCACGGTGAGAATTTCGTTGTCGACACGGACGATCGCATCGAACTGGTAGACCTGACCGAGCGCGTTCATCTCTGTCTTGGTTTCGTCTGGATCGGTGT
>JANNEJ010000715.1:0-8342 GCA_031378585.1 Acidobacteriota bacterium
TGACGAGCGCCGCATGAGAACCTGACACGGCAGGAATAGGCTGTCGTCGTGGAGACATCGATGAGGCCGATCCTCAATTTTGACGGTGCGGCCGGCACATGCTGATGCCGTGGCTGCTCGCTGCGCTGCTGGCGATCCCTCTGGGGCTGGACCTCTACCTCCCGGTGCCGGAGGCCAACCCGCTCACCGCAGAGAAGATCGACTTGGGGCGGCGGTTGTTCCACGACCGCCGTCTGTCGCGCGACCGCACGATCTCGTGCGCCTCCTGTCACGACCCGAAGCGCGCGTTCTCGTCGCCGCAGCCGCGTGCCGTCGGCGTCTTCGGCCGAATCGGCCGCCGCAACGCGCCAGCCCTCATCAACCGCGGCTACGGCCGCGGGTTTTTCTGGGATGCACGGATCGCCACCCTCGAAGAGCAGGTGCTCAAGCCCATCGAGGATCCCAACGAAATGGACCTGCCGGTCGCCGAGGCGGCGGCCCGAGTCGGACTGTCGCCCACGGCGCTGTCGCACGCGCTGGCCAGCTACGTGCGCTCGATCCTGTCGGGCAACTCGCCCTACGACCGCTACATCAACGGCGACCGTTCGGCGCTCTCGGAGACGCAACAGGCCGGGCTGCGGATCTTTCGCGGCAAGGGCAACTGCACCGCCTGCCACGTGGGCCCGACGTTCTCCGACGAGCGGACGCACAACACCGGCGCCGCCTGGCGCCCTTTGACCGTTCGAGAGCCTCAGGGGCGTCCCGAGCCGGGCCGAGGGACGACAGGTTCAGGGCAGGCGCCTTCGACAGGCTCAGGGCAGGCGGCGTTTCAGGACGAGGGTCGATTCATCGTGACGGGAAAGACCGAGGACCGCGGGGCGTTCAAGACGCCCACGCTCCGCGACGTGGCCCGCACGGCGCCCTACATGCACGACGGCCACCTCGCGACGCTGGACGAGGTCGTGACGTTCTACGACGAGGGCGGACGCGCCAACCCGAATCTCGATCCCGAGATTCGCCCGCTCCGCCTCACGACCGCAGAGAAGCAGGCGGTGGTGGCCTTTCTGAAGCGTCTCTCAGGGGCGAGCGGCGCTGGAAGTCGGTCTGCGCCCTGAACGGCGGCGGCAGGTCTTCGGCGAGCGGGTTCACAAGACGATACGCGGCAGTGCGCCGCCGAGCGTGGCGCGGTGAGGCAGGTATCCTGGATCGTCATACCACCCGAGGCCGCCGCCCTCGTGCACGAACGCGAGGCCCAGTTCTACACCTGCCACCCCGGCTCGTTCGAGTTCACGCTCCGCCAGCTCGGATAGATCGAGCCAGCGGGTCTTGAGGGCCTGCGGCTCGAGCGAGGCGCCCATTTCTCGCAGCTCGGCGAGATTCACGCGGGAGTGGCGGCGCATCTGGTTCAACAGCAGGAGCGGGCCGAACCCGGGATCCTTCGTGCAGGCGGCCCAGATGACCGCGTGCAGGGGGCAGCGCGGCGCATACGCCACGATGTCCACGAGGTCTCGCGTTTCCGCGCGGCTGCCCATGGCCAGCGCCTTGTTGGTGATCGCGTCGAACCAATGCAGTTTCCAGCCGAGCAGATCGTCCTGCTCGATCGGGAAGAACCGCCACGCCGAGTCGTGGCACCACTCGAGCTTGACGCCCTCATCACCTCGAGCCACCCAGGCGCGCCGGAACGAGGGCGTCCAGGCTTCCTGCCGCGTGGTGTACCCCAAGGCGTGCAGGGTGGCGAGGTCGGCATCGCTCGCGCGCACCACGGCCTCGTCGGCATCGTGAAACACGTCGACATCCGCGCTCCAACGCACCGCCTCATGCGCATTCAGCGCGATGCCGCCCGCCACGAAGCTCTCAGGCGAACGGTTCCCGGTCAGCGCCTTCAGCACCGTGGTTTGGAAGGCTGTTAGAGGCACCGCTCCACCTCGACGGCTGCCCGCCACGCAGCGGCCGAGCCCTGCTGGCGGAGTCGACGCACGATGAGCGCGACATCGTCGCGAGTCTCGAGCGGCGCGTGAGGCTCGCGCGTCCAGAAACAGATCGGATGGTCGCGAAGCGCGGCTCGAGCCAAGGCGATGGCTCGGTCGAGCGAGCCCTGGTTGGTCTCCGCCTCCGTCTCCATACGCGTGATTATAGCGGCAGCAGCCCGCGTGGCGAGCGGCTCCGGTCCTCATCAATTCCTCACAGAATCCCGCTAGCATGGGGATTCCTTCCCATGGCTCTGCGAGACTGGCTCCAGCCGCCGCGACATCTGATTGCGCTCTTTCTGATCGTGACGCTCGTGCCGTCCCTGGCACTGGTCGCCTCGGGGTGGCGCCTGCTCGAACAGGACCTCGCGCTTTCGATCGCGCAACTGTCGGAGCGTCGTGAGCAGGCGGCCGACCTGGTCGTCTCCGAGCTGGAACGATTTCTCGCCGCAGCCGAGCAGACCCTGCGCGACCCCGACGCGCTTCGTGCCGCCATTGAATCCGACGACGATGTGGTGGGCATCACGTTCGAGTCGGACCAACTGGAGGCGTGGCCGCGCGGGCGGCTGCCCTTCCACCCACGGACCGCGGCCGGCGTCGAGGCGCCAGCCGCGCGCTTTGCCGAGGGCGAAGATCTCGAGTTCCGGCAGCACGCACTGCCGCCAGCAATTCGAATCTATCGGGGTCTGGCCCGATCGCCGGATGCTGCCCTTCGCGCGGGCGCACTCATCCGGCTGGCACGAACCCTCAGGGCTACCGGCGCGACGGACGCGGCGCTCGGTGCCTATGCCGAGGTTGCTCAGTTGTCGGGAGTGGCCGTGGGCGGTGTGCCGGCCGACTTGCTCGCGCGATGGGCTCGCTGCCAATTGCTGGAGTCGCTGCAGCGGCACGACGAACTGCAACAGGAAGCAGCCGCGCTGCAGTCGGACCTCGTGCACGGCCGCTGGCAACTCGGTCGCGCCACCTACGAGTTGCACGCCGAAGACGCCAGGCGCTGGACGCAGACCGGTGCGGCAGAGCCTGGCGCCAACCAGCGTCTCGCGCTGGCCCTGGCCGCCGAGTCGCTGTGGAACGACTGGCGGCGCCAGACGCCCGATGTACGCGCCGGGTCAGGCCGGCGGGTGTTCGACACATCCGCGGGTCGCGTCACCGTCGTGTGGGCGGGAAGCGCGCAACGGCGGTCCGCGCTCCTGGTCGGCTCGGCAGGCATCGACCGGCAGTGGCTCGCGAAGATGAGGCCCGCGCTCGATCGACAGCGCCTTCGCCTCGTGCTGCGCGACGCGCCAGCGCGCGGCCCCGAGGGTTCCGACGGCTCCGAGGCGCGCCGGGCAGCGGCCGAGACGGGCCTGCCCTGGACGGTGGCGGTCGAGGAGGCCGATCCGCAAGCCGAACTCTCGCGCATCGCCGGGCGGCGCACACTCTGGGTGTGGGGCCTCGCCCTGCTCGTTGCCGTCACCCTCGGAGGCATCGGCCTCATCGCGCGCGGCGCCATGCGCGAGCTGGCCGTTGCCCGCCTGCAATCCGATTTCGTGTCGGCCGTGTCGCACGAATTCCGCACGCCGCTCACCACGCTTCGCCAGCTCACCGAAGTGCTGATCGACGGCCGCGTGCCGGCGGAGGAGCGGCGCGAGACGTACTATCGCGCCCTGGCGCGTCAAACCGATCGCCTGCACCGGCTCGTCGAGAGCCTGCTCGACTTCGGCCGCATCGAGGCGGGCACGTCGCCCTACCGGCTCGAACCGCTCGATGCCTGCGCACTCGTGCGATCGATTGTGGACGAATTCGCCCAGGACAGCGCCGCAAGCGGCTACCGCGTGGAGCTGCAGGTGGACAGCGTCGAGACGGCCGCGCCGATGGTGGCCGGCGATCGCGAAGCGCTGACGCACGCCGTGTGGAATCTGCTCGACAACGCGGTGAAGTACTCCCCGGAGTGCCGCACCGTGTGGGTCGACATCGATCGCACGCCGTCGGGTCTGGCGATCCGCGTGCGCGACCACGGACTCGGCGTGCCGCGCGAGGAGCACGCCGACATCTTCAAACGCTTCGTGCGCGGCGCCGGTGCGAAAGCGCACGGGATCAAAGGCACCGGCATCGGCCTCGCGATGGTCCAGCACATCGTCTCCGCGCACGGCGGAGACATCCTGGTGGCGAGCGAACCAGGCGCCGGCAGCACGTTCACACTCGTCCTGCCGGTGGTTGACCCATGTCCCGCATCCTGATCGTCGAAGACGAACCCGACATCGCCCTGGGGCTCAGCGACGACCTGACGCTGGAGGGCCACCAGGTGGAGGTGGTCGGCGATGGCGAGCTGGCCGTGACGCGCGCCCGCGCGCCGGGGTGGGATCTGATCGTGCTCGACGTGATGCTGCCCCGGAAAGACGGGTTCGATGTCTGCCGCGATCTTCGACGAAGCGGCGTGCTCACCCCGATCATCCTGCTGACGGCGAAGACCCAGGAAGCCGAGAAGGTGCTGGGCCTCGAACTCGGCGCGGACGACTACGTGACCAAGCCCTTCAGCCCGCGCGAGCTGCGGGCCCGCATCAAGGCGGTGCTGCGCCGACAGGCGCCGGTCGCCGTCGATACGATCTTTCACTTTGGCGACGTGGAGGTCGATTTCGGCCGGGCGGAGGTACGACGGGACGGCCGGACGGTCGACCTCACGAAGCTGGAGTTCAAGCTGCTCGACACGTTCATTCGCCGGCGCGGGCGGCTGCTGTCGCGGGAGCAACTGCTGACAGCCGCGTGGGATCACGACACACACGTGACCGATCGGGCCGTAGACGCGCACATCGTCAATCTGCGCCGGAAGATCGAACCGAATCCAGCGGCGCCGCGTTTCCTGCAGAGCGTGCGGGGTCTGGGCTACCGCTTCGATGGCTGAGAATCTCGCCGGATCCTCACGGTCGCGTCATCACCGGCTCGCGGTCGTTTGGCAGAGTGACGGCTGGAGGCAGTCATGACACGTATGTCACTTGTGGGTGTTGGGCTCGTGGCCGTGCTGACGGGCGTCGGCCTGTCGGCGCAGAGCCTGAGCGTCGAGTTGCAGCGGATTGCGCAACAGGAGACCGTGACGGGCGACTTGTCCGCCGCGATCGATGGCTACAAGAAGCTTGTGGCCAGGGCCGGAGCGGATCGAGCCGTCGCGGCCCAGGCGCTCCTGCGCATGGCCGCCTGTTACGAGAAACTCGGAGCCTCTGAGGCTCGGACCGTCTACGAGCGCGTGGTGCGCGAGTACGCAGACCAGAAAGAGGCCGTCGTCGCCGCACAGGCTCGCCTGGCCAGCGAACGCGGGCCGGCGCGCCAGGTCGGCGACCGGGCCGTGTGGACCGGACTCGATGTCGACCTGTTCGGGACGATTTCTCCCGACGGCCGCTTCCTGACGTACACCGACTGGGAAAAGACGAACAACGTGATGCTCCGCGATCTCGTGGCGGGTACCAGTCGCCCGCTCACCAACAACGTCTCGTACGGGAGCGCCGGGTACTCCGGTTGGTCCGTAATCTCCAGAAACGGCGAACAGGTCGCCTATGGCTGGCAGCCCGCTCCCGACGGCGCGTCCGAGCTTCGGATCGCCAGCCTGCGAGGCTCGAGCGTGCCGTCATCGACGCGGGTCCTGCAAAGCCAGGGCAAGGACACAATCCGACCGTTTGATTGGTCGCCAGACGGACGGTGGATTGCCGTACTCGTCGAGCGGGACGATCGCTCCTCTCAGCTGGGACTGGTGTCCGTGCAGGAGGGCACGTTCCGTCAGTTGAAATCGATCGATTGGCGCGGAGTGAACAAGGCGGTGTTCTCGCCCGACGGCCGGTTCATCGCATACGATCTGTCGGTCGGAGATACGCGCGATCAGGTGCATGTCTTCGTGATGGCCGTGGACGGAAGCCGCGAGACGGCCGTGGTCGAGGACCACAGCAAGAATCACCTGATGGGCTGGTCGCCGGGCGGACACCTGCTGTTCGCCAGCGATCGCAGCGGAAGCATGTCCCTGTGGGCCGTGCCGGTGGAGCACGGACGGTCACAAGCGGCCCCGACGCTGGTCAAAGCGAACATCGGCTCCTCCTGGTCCCTCGGTCTCACTCCGTCCGGCACGCTCTACACCTGGAAGTACGCGGGTGCCACCTACGTCAGGGTGGCGCCCATCGACATGGACGCCGGGACGGTGGTCAACTGGACGACGAGCACGTTCCAGCGCTTCGTCGAATCCCGCGGACGCCCCGATTGGTCCGCCGACGGCAGACATCTCGTCTACACCTCATGTGGTCCGACCGGCGGAGGGCCGTGCACGCTTTCTATCCGATCGACCGAGACCGGCGTGGTGCGCGAGGTGCCGCATCGGCTGGGGTATCTCGCCTTCGCACGTCTGGCGCCGGACGGTCACGCCATCGTGACCAACGGAGGCGACCTCAAGGGCCGACGGGGCATCTACCTCATCGACTCCCAGACCGGCGAGACGTCACTCCTCGTGCCTTGGGACGACGCAACCCGAGCCTTCAATGCCGACTGGTCGAGCGATGGCAAGAGCATCCGCTACCAACAGACGGACCGCCGGAACGCGGATGGTCCTGATCGTGACGCGGTCATCCTGGAACGACACGTCGAATCCGGGGCCACCCGGGAGATCTTCCGCACGCCGGCGGCCGCCGGCTCCAATCTCCACCTCTCCCCGGACGGTAGCCTCGTCGGGCACATCACGAAAGACCCTGCCAGTCACACCTCGGCCCTGGTGGTCACGCCGATCGCAGGGGGCGCGACCAGGCCGCTGCTGAGCGCGACCGATCCGGAAGAGATTCACTGGCTCTGGAAGTGGACTCCGGACGGGCACGCGGTCGTCGCGCGCAAGAACATTCCCGGCGGCGGGAACGACCAACTCTGGCTGGCCCCACTCACCGGACCGCAGCGCCTGCTCGACATCGACATGGGCCACTGGGCGTGGGAAGGATTTCTCGAGTTCCATCCCGATGGCCGGCAGGTCGCGTTCGTCGGGTCGGCCGGGGCGCCAGGCGCAGAGGTCTGGGCCCTCGAGAATTTTCTGCCGGCCCTGAACGCGAAGAGCTCTGCCTCCAAACAACACTGATGCTGTGGTGGCTCGCCATCACCGGCGACAACTCGTGACACCTGCGAGGGTCCGGCCGGCGGTAGACTCCCCGCAGTGCAGATCCTTGGCTCATCCACTCTACGCGGGGTCGGCCCCGCCTGGATGCTCGTGCTCGCGCTCGGCGTGGTACAGCCGGCGGCGGCGCGTCCGGAGTTTCTCGTCAAGTTCCAGTCCGATCCGATGCGTCGCGCGGAGGTGGACGGCTGCGGCACCTGTCACGTGAAGCCCGAAGGCGGCGGCGCGCGCAACGACTTCGGCACGGCCTTCGACGCCGCCACGCGCGAGATCACCCCGGTCTTGCGCGCCAGCTTCCCGCAGCACTTCAACGTCACGTCTGCCGTGCTGCCCGACGGCACCACGTTCTTCATGTCCGATCCGCAGAGCACGTTCGTGGTGCTCGATCGACAGAACCAGAAAGTGCTGGTGAACGTGGCGGACATCGCCACGCCGAAGGCCGCGCCCCTGCCGCCGGCACAGAACCGGATGACGTTCTTCGTCACGAGCGAAGGCGTGGGCCAGGGCGGTCATCTGGGAGGACTCGCGGGCGCGGATCGTCACTGCCAGGCCTTGGCGAAGGCGGCTGGGGCGGCCGATCGCACGTGGCGCGCGTACCTCAGCACAAGCTTCCAGGGGAAGCCGGCCGTGAACGCCGGCGACCGCATCGGCGCAGGGCCCTGGTACAACGCCGCCGGTCTGCTCGTGGCACGCGGCCCAGTGGATCTGCATACCAAGGGGCACCTCGCGCCCACCCTGTTCCTCACGGAAAAGGGCCAGCCGGTTACGTCCGGGGTGCCCATCATGACCGGCACGGCGCCAAACGGCGCGGCTTCCGCTGACCAGACCTGCAACGGCTGGACGAGTTCCACGGCGGGTGACGCCGTGGTGGGCGATCCGGCCGGCGTCTGGAACTCGGCGCACACGGTCAGCTGCGGTCCGGCCGCGCAGGCCCCGACGAGCGCCGCGCACGTCTACTGTTTTGCCTTGAAATAGCGCCGATCCTCTGGCTGGGAGACCCGGTGAACTGGGGTGGATGTGCCGTACAATCGGTGAGTCTCTGTAGCGGGTCCGTGACGCTCGGCCAAGAGGTTCGTGCATGACTTACTCACGCGTGATCGGTGGCCTCTCGGTCGTGGCCGTGGCGCTCGTGGCGCTCGTGGCCCAGCTTGGTGCGGCGGTGGCGCCGCCCCAGGCGCCGGCGATATCACAACCGACCGGGGAAGCCCCCCCCGCCGTCGTGCAGCCCTACAGTGTCGGCTGTCCCAACCAGCGCCGCAAGAACGGCGGCTTGACGTGGACCCAGC
>JANNEJ010000823.1:0-1632 GCA_031378585.1 Acidobacteriota bacterium
GACGGCTGGCGGAGCCCGGGAGTCGTGGTAATATTTCGGTATTACCATGCCCACAGTCACCGTCAAACTCGACAAAGAACGTGCCGCACGCCTGACCCGATGGGCGCGCCGGAGCAATCTGCCCAAGTCCGATGTGATCCGCGCGCTTATCGATCGGGCCGGTCCGATCGACACCGGAGACGACCTGGAGCGCTGGGTGAACGAGGCAAGCGGCAGAGGACTCGGGTTGGCCGAACGGAAGCCGTGAGCCGCCCGGTCCTGCTCGATACCTCGTTCCTGATTGCGCTCGAACGCGAGACGGCGCGGGGCGAGATCGGACCTGCGCGCCGGTTCCTGCCGGCGCTCCGCGGGCGGGCGCTCGTCGTCTCCGTGGTCAGCGTCGAAGAGATCCTCGAAGGCGCTGCGGACGGGGACCGGGCGTTCGCGGCCCTGCAGCGATTCGCCATCCAGGGGATTCACCTCGCCCAGGCCAGGCGATGCGCGCTGCTGCAGCGCAGGTCCAGGCGCCGGCTTGGTGAAAACGACGCGTGGCTCGTGGCCACTGCCGAGGCACTAGACGCCGACGTCGTCGGCGCAGACCGGGCGGCCTTCGAACGGCTCGGCGCGCGTTACCTGCCCTTCACCTGAGGGGGGCGGATTTCCGTTCCGGCGGCTCAGGCCGGCAGCACGACGCCACGCACTTCGCCGAAGCCAATCGACGCGTAGCCCTCGCGCCAGGCGTGGTCTACAAGTCCATTCCACGCGCGTCGGTGCGTCTGTCGATGGTGCGGCCCAGCGGACCGGTGCGGCCAGTGGTCGAGGCGTTTCTCGCCACCGCCCGCAAGTTGCCAGCCCGCCAAGCCTGAGCCGGAATCAGGCCGGACGAGTCGACCGTCGTGCGCGAGAGCCCCGCGGTGCCTCGAGCGTAGCCTTCACCGTGGACGCCTTCTTGTCGCGCAGGATGCCGAGCGACACCTCGGCGCCGTCCTTCACGTCCGACAGCTCTTCCACGAGCTCCCCGGCATCGCGCACTGCCGTGCCGTTCACGGTCGTGATGACGTCACCCGCCCTGAGGCCCGCCTTCTCGGCCGGTGATTCCTTCGTGACGCTTGACACGAGCACGCCGCCGGTCGCGGCGCCGAAGTAGCCCGCGAGCTGGTCGCTCAGCGACTCCACCTGGACGCCGAGGCGGCCTGGGCCTCGCGTGCCGGGGATGCGGCCATCGAGCCTGAAGTCGAACATCGGCTGACCCGACCTGGGCACGTCGCGCAGTCCACGCTCGATCTCACGTTCGATATCTCGCGCGACAGTGCCGCGAAGGTCGGCCCGAATCTCGGCGCCGTCGCGGCCGTTCCAGTTGAACGCCGTCTGCGACGACTCGGGCGTGACGTCGAGCATCTGACGCGCACTGCCACGAAGCACCGTCATCTTCACGGCGCGACCAGGCGGCGTTTCCTGCACGAGCCGCGTCAGCTGGCGCGCGCTGCGCACGCGCTCGCCATCGAACTCCACCACGAGGTCGCCTTCCTTCGCGCCCGCCTTGGCTGCGGCGCTGCCCTCGTCCACGCCGTCGATACGCACGCCGGGTCTGGTCGCATCGTCGCTGTCGCTGACCATCACGCCGAGCTGGCTGCCGCGGCCGTCCAGCCGGAT
>JANNEJ010000436.1:0-1931 GCA_031378585.1 Acidobacteriota bacterium
GCGTGACCGACCAGATCACGCTCGTGTTGAGCGACATCGGGTTCGATCGTCAGGGCCGGCTCGAAGACGCCGAAAGCGGCGGCTCGGCCGGCATGGTGTTTGGCCGTGAAGGCGACTACGTGCTCGTCAACGGCAAGACCAAGCCCACCCTTCGCGCCCGGTCGGGCGCGCCGCAGCGCTGGCGCATCGTCAACGCCGCCAAGAGCCGCTTCTTCTATCTCGATCTGGACGGCCAGGACTTCCTGGTGCTCGGACAGGACGGCGGCTTTCAGGACCACGCCACCAAGAGCAACATCCTGCTCATTACGCCGGGCGAGCGCATGGACGTCGTCGTCGCGCCCAAGGGCGCCCCGGGGTCGGAGATCACGCTACGCGCGATGCTCTACAACCGCGGCTACGGCAGCGTGCAGTACCGGAGCGTGGAAGACGTGTTGACCATCGCCCTTACGCCCGAGCCGCCGCTGACCAAGGTGGCGCTGCCCACGATCAGTCGCGTCATCACACCGCCCAAGGCCGAAGGCGCCACGCCCGTGAGCATGCTGCTCACCCTGCCGCCGCAGGAAGCCGGGCACTCGGAGTTCCGCATCAACGGCGTGCCGTTCTGGAAGGCGAAGCCATTTCTTGCCGCCCTGGGCGAGACGCAGCTCTGGACCATCAAGAACGACACCGACTGGGACCACCCGTTCCACCTGCACGGCTATTTCTTTCTGGCGGTCGACGAGAAGGGCGTGCCACTCGCGCCCATGGTGTGGAAAGACACCCTGAACATTCCGATGAAGACCACCGCGCGGCTGCTCGTGACGTTTGACGAACGGCCGGGCACGTGGATGCTGCATTGCCACATCCTGGACCACGCCGACGGCGGGCTGATGGGCACGGTGCAGGTCGGCCCGGTGGCCGCGGACCACACGCATCTGATGCCGAAGAAGCCGTAGCGACGGGCGACCAAGGGGCGCCCTATGGGGCCGCTGACACCTTGGCCTTCAATTCCTCGAACCAGTTGACCACGAGGCGCAGCTGCCTGGGCGCCGCCTGCGTGTCCCGGCACGAGAAAGCTGACCTCGTAGGCCGAGGCCGTCGCTTGGGGCTACGTCTGCTGCGCGTGGAGGCGCAGTGGCAGCACGCGTTCGAACTTCACGAAGTCTTTGTCGGCCGTCAGGATGGGGAATCGGTATCGTTCGGCCACCGCGCACAAGAGAAAGGCGGTGGCAGCTTCGTCGAGCAGTTCGTTGTCGAGTGCCAGGTTCGTCGCCATTCACGCACATTACTACACAGCTTCGTGTGTGACGAGCACAGGCAGCACTACCCAGCGCCCGTCCGGAGAGAACAGCGGCGCGGTGATGTCGTAGACGCCAAGTCGAGGGCCGGGGGTGAGGCCCACGTGCGGGTCAGATGACCTTGAAGTGCGGAATCCGCCTGAGCGAGCGGTCGAAGGTGAGGGTGTACTCGCATCCGGCCGCCTCGTTGACGAGGCCGATGAGGGCATCCGAGAAATCCGCGCCAGTCGACCGGTACCGCTCGATCGCCGTGCGCACGTGATCGGCGTGTTCGAGGTCGAAATCGGCGGTTCGCACGATCTGATCTAGCGCTCGGGCCACGTCGGCCCGCGTCTGGTCGTAGGCGGATTCGAGTACCCAGACCAGCTCGCACAACGTGACCGCGGAGAGACGCAATCGTTCGCCGCGCCCGGCCGCCGACTCGATGGCCACCGACGCCAGCTTCGCCTGGGCCGCGTCGTCCTGCACCAGGTAACGCACGAGCACGTTGGTGTCGAGGCCGATCATCGGCCCGCCGCTCGCCTGCGAACGACCGCGTGCATGGCCGCCACGCTGACCGGCCGTCGGCCCTTGGTGGCCAACAGGCCCTTCAAGGGCGTCACGCCCTGGATGGCCGGTTCCACCCTCACGGTGCCGTCGGCCTGGACCACGAAG
>JANNEJ010000901.1:0-1991 GCA_031378585.1 Acidobacteriota bacterium
CATCACGGGTCGCGACCTCGACGGGCTCTTCCTGCCGATGCGCCAGGGCGCGATCGTGCGCGGCAAGGTCGTGAACGATGCCGGTGAACCACTGAACGTGCCGGTCATGGTGTCGCTCGTGTCCGACGGCCAACGCGCGCCGTCGCCACAAGCCGTGCGCACGTACTCGGACGGCTCGTTTCGCATCGAGGGTGCCTTCGGGCAACAGCGCGTGCGTGCGGTCGAAGGCCGAACGATTCCGGGTGCCGAAGTGCCGGGCATCAACGTGCGGCGCCTGCAGGACATCGCGCCGGCCACCCGCGCGCTCACCACGTGGTGGATGAAGTCGGTGGTGCTGAACGGCCGCGACGTCACCGACGAGCCCATCGACGTCGACCAGGGCAACGGGTCGCTCGTCGTCACGATGACCAACCGCGCGTCGCGCGTTGGTGGCATGGTGTCGTGGGATCGCACCCGCACCAGACGGCGGCCGGTCGTGATGGTCTTTGCCGACGACGACACGCGCTGGACGCGTCCGACGCGCGTCGTGGGCGGGTCAGAGGTCGACGAGGCCGGACGCTTCGACGTGCGCGGGCTGCCCGCGGGCGACCGGTACCTGGCGGTGGCGGTCGAGGGCGCGGCGCGGGCCGTGCTGGCGCGGCCCGAGATGCTGGCGGCGCTGCGCGGGTTGGCCACGCCGCTGCGCATCGACGAGGGCGGCACGCACGAGGTGGCGCTGACCGCGGTGCCGCGGCCACGGCCGTAACCAACCCAAAGACAAGACCCACGGGCGGCGTGTGGGAGCCACTCGTGGGTCAGAACGACCGCTTCGCAGGCGTGTCGCAGGCGCGTTGCGTGCCGGGCAGGTCAGCGAATGGCCGGTGCGCCGTGCGACGCGTCGTCGCCAGCGAACTGGAACTCCGCGAGCTGCTTCAGGCCGTTGTCCTTGCCGGGGCGCAGCACCACGGTGGCCGTGCCTGAGGGCTGCCGCTCGAGATGCGTGCAATGGAAGGTGACCACGGGCATGCGCCGGTCGGCCGCCTCGAAGATGTAGGTGCACGGCTCGCCCCGCGCCATGCGCGCGTCGTCGTGCTCGATCACGTAACGGCCCATCAGAATGGCGCCAGTCACCCTGACCGGTTCGCGGAACGTCACCGCCAGGGTCTGAACGTCAGGCTTCACGGGAAAGCCCAGACCCGCCGAGGCCACCTTCGGGTCGTTGCGGTCGCAGCACGCCATCGGCGCCGCGTCGGCAACGGGCGTGTGGTGGTCACAGCAGGCCATGGGCTTAGCCCCTGCGGCCGGAGCCGGGTCGTGGGCGGCACAGCACGCCATCGCGGCGGCCGGGGCGCCATGGCTCGAGTGGTCCTGGCCGACAGCGACAGTGGCAGCCCAGGGGGCGAAGACGAATCCGGCAAGAAGCGAAGCGGCGAAGAAGTACGTCCGCATGATGACCCTCCGTCGGGCGCCCAATGCGGCCATCCGTGCCGACGTGAGACCCGGCGTAGCGCCGTGTCGGTCGCGCGGGTGGCGTCAGTCGCCACGACAGTTCTCGTCACAGCGAAACTCATGCCGCCGGCAAGGGGCGAGTTTCGAGCCATTTGCGCCAGACTCTGAGGAGCGAGCCCGGGTCGCTGGGGGATTCCACGGCCTTGGGCGCTCGATCCGGGAAATGGTCCCCACGATTCGTGGTCGCGTCCGCGGTAAACAGCCAGGAGCCAGATCTCGTATGCCGTGCACGATGACACCCCCCGGTCGTGCCCTGTTCGTGGTCGTGATGGTCGTGCTCGCCATAGGCGCGACATCGGCCCTCGCGCAGCCCGGCGGCGGGCAGCGCACTCCGGCCCGAGGCCTCCGGCCCGGCGAAGAGCCGCCCAAGGGCACGGCCGTGCTCAAAGGCGTGGTCGTGGCCGCGGATACCGGCGCGCCCATCCGCCGCGCACAGGTGCGGGCCACGGCGCCCGACAGCGGCGACAACCGCATGGCAACCACCGACGAGCAGGGGCGCTTCG
>JANNEJ010000923.1:0-2479 GCA_031378585.1 Acidobacteriota bacterium
CGGAAGCCGGCGTGGAGCGGCTGGTCACGGTCGGCGGCGAACCAGCGCGCCGCCTGGGCGAAGCGGCCGTACGGCACGGGCTCGCCGCGGCCACCGTGACGCACGTCAGCACGAGCGCTGCGGCCGCTCTGGTGATCGGCGGCGAGCTCGGCGCCGGCGACTTGCTGCTCGTGAAAGGCTCGCGCGGTATCGGCACCGACCGGGTCGTCGCCCATCTCGTGGCCGGAGGGGCGTGATGCTGTATCACCTCCTCTACTCTCTGTCGCCGCAGATTGGCGCCCTCAACGTCACCCGGTACATCACGTTCCGGACGGCGGCCGCGAGCATCTCGGCGCTGGTGATCTCGCTGGCGATGGGACCGTGGTTGATTCGTACGCTGCGCGAGTTCCAGATTGGACAGGTCATCCGGCAGGAGGGCCCGCAGTCGCATCGCGCCAAGGCCGGCACGCCGACGATGGGCGGCGTGTTGATCATGGCCGCGGCGCTCGTGCCCACGCTGCTCTGGGCCGACCTGACCAACCTCTACATCTGGATTGCGGTGCTGGCCACGGCCGCCTTCGGCGCCATCGGGTTCCTCGACGACTATCTGAAGATCACGCGGCGGTCGTCGGGCGGCCTGGCGGCTCGCTACAAGATGGGTCTGCAGGTGCTCGTGTCGCTGGCTGTCGGCCTGGCCTTGATGTGGCTGGCGTCGAAGAATCTGTACAACACCCGGCTCATCTTCCCGTTCTTCAAACAGCTCATCCCCGACCTCGGCTGGGGGTACGTGCTGTTTGCAACGGCCGTGCTCGTAGGCGCCACCAATGCCGTCAACCTCACCGACGGGCTCGATGGTCTCGCCATCAGCACGTTTGCCGTGGCGGCGGCCTGCTTCACCGCGCTCGCTTATGTGACTGGGCACGCCGTCTTTGCCGAGTACCTGTTGCTCGTGCGGTTCCCGCCGGCCTCCGAGTTGACGGTGTTCTGTGGTGCGCTGGTCGGCGCGAGTCTCGGGTTCCTTTGGTACAACTGCTATCCCGCCGAGGTCTTCATGGGCGACGTGGGGTCGTTGGCGCTCGGCGGCGCGCTGGGTACGGTCGCGATTCTGATCAAGCAGGAACTGCTGCTCGTGATCGTCGGCGGCGTGTTCGTGCTCGAAGCGCTATCGGTCATCGTGCAGGTGGGTTCTTTCAAGCTCACGGGCAAGCGCGTGTTCCGCATGGCCCCCATCCACCATCACTTCGAGCTCATCGGCTGGAGCGAGCCGAAGGTCATCGCGCGGTTCGTCATCCTCGCGATCATCTTCGCCCTGTTCAGCCTCACCACGTTGAAACTTCTATGACCGCCCCCACCTTCCCGGCCCCGGGGTCTCGAGGCCCGTCGTTTTCGGTGGACGGACGTCGCGTGCTCGTCGTGGGCGCTGCGCGCAGCGGCCGGGCGGCCGCCGAACTGCTCGTGTCGCGAGGCGCACAGGTGACGCTGACCGATCGGGCGTCGGACATTCCCGATGCCGACCGGCTCCGTGGCGCCGGCGTGACGCTCGATCTCGGTGGGCACGACGCGGGCCTCTTCTCGGCGTCGGACCTCATCGTGACCAGTCCGGGCGTGCCGTTCGAGATGTCCGAGCTCGCCGCGGCGAGAGTGGCCGGTGTGCCGGTCGTCGGCGAGCTGGAGCTGGCGTCGCGGTGGCTGCGAGGCCGCATGATCGCGATCACCGGCACGAAGGGGAAGTCGACGACCACGACGCTGGTCGGCAGGATGCTCGAGGCGTCGGGCCACCATGTGCTGGTCGGCGGCAACATCGGCGTGCCGCTCAGCGCGCACGTCGACGCCTCCACGCCCGAGACGCTGCACGTGGTCGAGGCCAGCAGCTTCCAGCTGGAGGCGACCGACACCTTTCATCCGTGGATTGCCGCGCTGCTCAACCTGTCGGCGGATCATCTCGATCGCCATCCCGACCTTGCGTCATATGCGCGCGCGAAGTCGCGGGTGTTCGCGAATCAGAGCCCCGGCGATTGGCGCGTGTTGAACGCGGACCAGCCAGAGACCATCGCGCTCTGCGCCGGCGCGGCGCGGGAGCTCCAGTACTCGTGCACGCGCCCGCTCGACCTCGGCGTCTACGTGCGCGACGGTGTCGTCCGGCAGCGCACGTCGGAGGGCGAAGTGCCGCTCGTGCCGCTTGGTGTCGCGCGGCTCCGAGGGCGTCACATGACCTCGAACGTCGTGGCCGCCACCGCCATCAGCTATCTGGCGGGCGCGTCGGTCGACGGCATGACCGCGGCGCTGTCGGTCTTTACCGGTCTCGAACACGTCATGGAGCCGGCGGGAAACCTGGCTGGCGTGCGCTTCGTGAACGACTCCAAGGCGACCAACGTGGATGCCGCGGCGCGGTCGATCGAGAGTTTCACCGGCGTCGTCGTCATCCTGGGGGGCAAGTACAAGGGCGGCCGCTTCGAGGATCTGGCCGAGCCGCTCCGTGCGCATGGGCGGGCCGTCGTCG
>JANNEJ010000934.1:0-1922 GCA_031378585.1 Acidobacteriota bacterium
CAACGTCAACCGGCGCGTCCCCTCCCAGACCGTGCTCGAGTGGCTGCTGAAGTTCCTGCAGCTGCCTAAGTCGGGCGTGGCGGTGTTCTGTTCGTGGGAGTCCTTCATCTGGATCGCCGAACGCGAAGAAGGCGCCATCGCCGGCAATCGCACGGTGGGCAGCCGCATGGAAGTAGCCAACACCATGAAGTTCTCGTATCCGGGCTACAGCGAGATGCTGACCGGCGCGCCGCACGACGACGTGATCACGAGCAACGACAACCGGCGCTACCCCTTCCAGACCGTGCTCGAGTGGCTGCGGAAGGACCTGCAGCTGCCAAAGACGGGCGTGGCGGTGTTCGGATCGTGGGAGACCTTCAACTGGATCGCCGAACGCGAAGAAGGCGCCATCACGATCAACGCGGGCTACGAGAACTTCGACCACCCCGACCCCGAGATGCGCACGCTCAGCACGCTGCAGCACCTGACCCCCAACGGCTTCCACGGCGCCCGGCACGACATCTACACGTTCCGCTTCGCCATGGCGCACCTGCAGACCGAGAAGCCGCGCGTGCTCTACCTGGCCTTCGACGAAACCGACGACTGGGCGCACCTGAAGCGGTACGACCTGGTGCTCGACGCGCTGCACCGCACCGACGCCCAGCTCGAGCAGCTCTGGAACTGGCTGCAGTCCGATCCGCAGTACCGCGGCAAGACGACGCTGATCCTGACGGTGGACCACGGCCGCGGCCGCACCCCCGCCGATTGGATTGACCACGGCAAAGATGTCGTCGGCGCGCACGAGACGTGGCTGGGATGCTTCGGGCCCGCCGTGTCCGCGCGCGGCGAGATGACAGCGGGCGATACCCTGTATCAGAAACAGGTCGCCGGCACCATCGCGGCACTGCTCGGGCGGAACCTCGCCACGGCCATACCCGGCGCGGCCGCGCCGATTCCGGCGTGTGTGGGTGTGCGGTAGCCCGATCGACATCGGGAGGCAGACGTGGTCGTGTGCGGCGTGGGCCGGAAGGGGCCCGCGCTGTCCTCCGCTTCAGGGCACGACGACATTGGTCCCGGGCCTGCGCCCTCAGTCGTAGCGCAGCGCCTCCACCGGGTCGATGTGCGACGCTCGCCGCGCCGGGATGAAACACGCCACCAGACCGGCGCCGGCCAGGGTGAGGACGACGGCGGCAAAGATCGCCGGGTCCCACGGTTGCACGCCGAAGAGCAGAAGCTCGAGGCCGCGTGAGAGCAGCGCCGCAATTGCCAGTCCAAGGCCAAGCCCGCCGGCCAGTTGCCCGGCGCCCTGGCGGACGATCATCAGCAGCACGGTGCGAGCGCCCGCGCCAAGGGCCATCCGGACGCCGATCTCGCGCGTGCGGTTTCGCGCCGAGAACGACATGATCCCGTAGAGGCCAATGGTGGCCATGGCCAGGGCCGCCAGGCCGAACGCCACAAACAGCGTGCCGAACGCCCGGTAGAACCACGTGTCGAGCGCGTACTGGTCGGCCAGCGATCGCACCCAGTAGAGCGGCAGGGCCGGGTCGATCTGGTTCACCTCGGCCTGGATGGTGGCCGTGTAGGTCATCGGCGCCTGTTCGGTGCGCACCACCAGGCTCATGAAGTTGATGACGCTCTGCGACAGGGGGATGTAGACGCCTTCGTTGCGCGGGTTGACGGCGCCGACGGCGCCACCCAGGTGCAGGTCGGGCACGACGCCCACGATCCGCCGCCAGGGGACGTCATCCGGTCCCAGCTTGATGCGCGTGCCAAGGGGATCCCGACCGGGCAGCAGCAGCTGCGCGAAGCGCTCGTTGACGATGGCCACGGGCTCGGAGTCCGGACCATCCCCGCGCGTGAACGCCCGTCCGCGCACGGGCCTGACACTCACGACGTCGAAGTAGCCCGGGGTGATGACGACGCGACGGGCGAGCGGGTGATCC
>JANNEJ010000442.1:0-1891 GCA_031378585.1 Acidobacteriota bacterium
GGGTGGGGGGTGGGGCTTGCGGGTTTCTCGCTGCGACAAATCGCATCTTCGCTATGTTGAGCCTTACAGGTTCTTTGTTAGCGTGACGTCTGCGCGCCCCCGCCCCCAGCCCCTAGCCCCGTGAGGGGATCAAGCACTGAACATCGTAGTGCCGGAACTGGGTGAGTCGGTGGTCGAGGCCCGCATCGCGCGGTGGCTCAAGAACGAGGGCGATCAGGTGGCGCTCGGCGAGCCGCTCGTGGAGCTCGAAACCGAGAAAATCGACCTCGAGGTGAGCGCCGATCGGGCTGGCGTGCTGACGAGCATCAGGCATCCAAACGGCGCCGACGTCAAAGTCGGCGAGGTGCTGGCTGTGCTCGATCCGTCGCAGGCCGCGGCCGCGCCCGCGACGGTCTCGCCCGTGGCGCCGCCGACGGCGACGGCCGTGACCTCGAGCATCCCGAAGGCCACACCCACGGCCAGGAACGTGGCGCGCGAACACGATGTGAAGCTGGAGGCAGTGCCGGCAAGCGGTCCTCGCGTGACCAAGCAGGACGTCCGGGAGTTCGTGTCGGGATCCGCGTCCGCTCCGTCCGCGCAGCCGCCGAAGGCCGCCGCGTCGCCACGGCCAGTGGCGCCGCCGCGCGCAGCCGGTGAGCGCGTCGAAGAGCGCGTGCGCATGACGAAACGCCGGGCCACGATTGCCCGCCGTCTCGTCGAGGCCCAGCGCACGGCCGCCATGCTCACGACGTTCAACGACGTGGACATGAGCGCCGTCATGGCCCTGCGCGAGCGCCGCAAGGAGGGCTTTCAGAAGAAGTTCGGCGTGGGCCTGGGCATCGCGTCGTTCTTCGTGAAAGCCGCCGTGGGTGCGCTCAAGGCGTTCCCCGAGCTGAACGCCGAGATCCAGGGCGACGAAGTCGTCTACAAGCGGTATTACGACATTGGCGTGGCCGTCGGCGCCGAGGGCGGCCTGGTGGTGCCCGTGCTGCGCGACACCGACCAGATGACCTTTGCCGGGGTTGAACTCGGCATCCGCGACTTCGCGGCCCGCGCCGGCAACGGTACGCTCACGCTCGAGGACTTGAAGGGCGGCACCTTCACCATCACCAACGGCGGCGTGTTCGGGTCGATGATGAGCACGCCCATCCTGAATCCACCGCAAGTTGGCATTCTGGGCTTGCACAAAATCGCCGACCGCGCCGTCGCGGTAAAGGGCGAGGTGGTGATTCGCCCGATGATGTACCTGGCACTCAGCTACGACCACCGTCTGGTCGATGGCCGCGAGGCCGTGCAGTTCCTCGTGAAGGTCAAGGAATACATCGAAGATCCGGCCTGGTTGCTGGTCGAGGGCTGAGGCCAGTTGCAGTAAGATTGCCGCGCCTTCCCAGAGGTCCGGACCGTGGAATCACCAAGCGCAACCATCCTGCTCCAGGCGTGGCGGGGCGGCGAGGCAACGGCTCTCGACCGCCTTCTGCCGCTCGTCTACGACGAGCTGGCGCGTATTGCCCGCGGCGCCCTGCGGTCGGAGCGCCCGGACCACACGCTGCAGACGCGCGCGCTCGTGCACGAAGCCTATCTGCGGCTCATCGACGCCGACGTCTCGTGGCAGGACAAAGCGCATTTCATGGCCGTGGCGGCGCGCACGATGCGGCGCGTGCTGGTGGACCATGCGCGTAGCCGGCGCCGGCAGAAGCGCGGCGGGGGCGCCGTGAAAGTGGAACTCGAAGACGTGGCCGCGGTCATCGCGGCGCCCTCGGTGGACGTCCTCGACCTGCACGACGTGCTCGAGCGCCTGGCCGAGTTCGACGCACGCAAGGCCAACTTCGTCGAGCTGCACTTCTTCGGCGGGCTGAGCTACGACGAATCGGCGGAAGCCGTGGGCGTGTCGGCGGCGACGGTGGACCGCGAG
>JANNEJ010000941.1:0-2707 GCA_031378585.1 Acidobacteriota bacterium
CGCTCTTGCGGCGGCGAATCGCCCTGGCCGCCACGGCCCGTCCCCGACGGATTGGGCGCCCACACCACCACCGACCGATAGCGTGGCCCGAGCACGACATCGAGCCGCTGCGACACGCCCCATACGGTCATCGTCGCGCGGCCGTCGTCGTCGCGGACCAGATCGCTGAACACTTCATCGAGGTTGTAGTCGCGCAGGCTCACCTGCGGCGTCGGTAGCAGTCGCTCGGCCGGTTCGGTCTCGCCGGTCGGCAGCTTGCGCGCGTCGAGCCGCCACCGCGTCTTCGCGCCCACGCTGATGCGCCACTCATCGCGAGGGGCATCGGTGAGCTGGAAGTAGGGATGGAAGCCGACCGACACGGGCATCGGCTCGTCGCTCAGGTTCACGATGGCGGTCGCCACCTCGAGCTCGCCGTTCGACAGGCGATAGGTGATGTCGACCGTGTGCGCATAGGGCCACTGCCGCATCCACGACGGCTGCTTGTAGAAGTCGAGACGGCTCGTCACCGACGCCTCGTCGGCCGTGGCGCCCATGGCGGTGACGCGCCACAGACTGGTCGTGGTCACGAAGCCGTGGATGGGTACCTCGCCGCGGATGTTGCCGAGGCTCATGTCGAAGGCGTGGCGGCGCCCGTTGGCGTAGAAGGCCGGTTCGTCGAGCCGATTGGCCCACGGCCCCATGAAGGGAATGCCCGTGGCCCCCGGCCGGGCCGCGAAGTCGACCAGCGACGCGTGCGGATACCGCAGCACGTTGTGGCCCTTCACCCGCATCTCGGTGGCGATGTTGCCCACAGGCGGCACGACCGACAGGACGGTGTCGGTGTCGCGATCCGTAAGCGTCACGACGTCGCCTTGCCGGGCCGCGCTGTATCGCTGCGCCGACGCCGGCACAGCCACGGCCAGCACGGCGAGCACGGTCAGCAGGACCCCGACGCGGCTGCGGTCGATTGTGAGGCGCATGGCGACCTGCCGAACATACCGCCGAACGCGGCCGGCTGAGACATATAATCCGTCCGCCCGTCTGGCGCATTCGCCCTTAGCCAGAAGACGGAGGGTGCCGATGTCCCGTCGCTCGATTGCCGCCATGTTGCTGCTGTTCGTGACCGCCACGGCCGGCCTCAGTTCCAGGCAGAACCCGCGCACCCTCGGCACGCCCGGCGCCGAGACGTTCACGATGCGCGAGGTGACCGCCGGCCTGGCGAACCCGTGGGAGGTGACGTGGGGGCCCGACGGGCACCTGTGGATCACCGAGCGCACGGGCTTCCGCGTGACGCGCGTGAACCCGGTGGACGGCTCGCGGCGCGTGGCGCTGACGCTCGATGATGTCTATCAGTCGGTGGTGCAGGACGGGCTCATGGGCCTGGCGCTGCATCCCGATCTGCTGAAGTCGCAGGGCCGCGACTACGTGTATCTCGCCTACACCTACGACGCCGTCCCTGGACCGGGCGTGACGAGGCGCCTGCGAGTGCGCCGGTACACCTACGACGCGACGGCGCAGACCCTCGGGTCGCCGGTGGTCGTGATCGACAACCTGCCCGCCCACGACGATCACGGCGGCGGACGGCTGGCCATCGGACCTGACGGCAAGTTGTATCTGTCGCGCGGCGATCACGGCGCGAACTTCCTGCAGAACTACTGCCTGACCAACCGCGCGCAGGATCTGCCCACGGCTGCCGAGGTGGCGGCCCGCGACTGGAGCACCTATCAGGGCAAGGTGCTCCGCCTGGAGCTGGATGGGTCGATCCCGCGCGACAACCCCACGATTCAGGGCGTGCGCAGCCACATCTACAGCTATGGGCTTCGCAATCCACAGGGGCTGTCGTTTGGCGCAACGGGCCTGCTCTACGCGTCGGAGCACGGGCCCAGCATCGACGACGAAGTGGATCTCATTCAGGCCGGCAAGAACTACGGCTGGCCGCACGTGGCCGGCTTCAACGACGACCGTGCCTATGTCTTCGCCAACTGGTCGGCGTCGGCCCGCTGCCCCACGCTGAAGTTCGACAACCTGAACCCGCCGGCCTCGGTGCCGCAAGCGAAGGAATCGGCGTGGCAGCATCCTGATTTCGTGCCGCCGCTCGCCACGTTCTTCACAGTGCCTGCCGGTTACAATCTCGCCACCGCCGGCAATGCCACGATCGCGCCGGGCAGCATCGAGGCCTACACCAGCGCGGCCATTCCCGGATGGCGCTCGTCGCTGCTCGTCACTGGCATGCGTACCGGCACCGTGTACCGCGTGAAGCTGAGCGACGACGGCCGGTCGATGAGCGGATCGCCGCTCGAGTACTTCAAGCGCGCCAATCGCTATCGCGACACGGCGGTGGGTGCCGACGGCCGGCGCATCTACGTCGTGACCGACGGTTTCGGCAGCACCATGGACGAGCGTGGACAGCGGACCGACATGCTCGCCGAGCCGGGGGCGCTGCTGGAGTTCACCTACGTGGCTGCCGTTGGGAAGGAGCGATAGAGCCATGAATCGACGAGCGTTTCTTGGCGCTGCGGCGGGCGTCGCCGTCGCCTCGAGGAGCTGGGCGCAAGCCCCGCAGGTGTCGCCGGTGCCCACGCCGCGCACCTGGGGCGGCGATCCGCTTCAGTATCCGGATCCCGACATCGTCGCGATCGATCCGCGCTTCAACCGCCTCGTCATCCGCAACACGCCAATCAAGCGCCTGCACACGGGCACGCTCTGGGCCGAGGGCCCGGCCTGGAAC
>JANNEJ010000443.1:0-1888 GCA_031378585.1 Acidobacteriota bacterium
GGCCACTTGGAGGCCGCGCAGCCCTTTGCCACCCCCACGATGCGCGAGGCACTGGTAAAACTGGTGCAGTTCTATCGCACCGGTGACGCGGCCGACCGCCGGGCCTATGACATCGCCTGGGTGAACGACAAGAACTCACCGGTCGACACCATCAACGGCTTCATCGAGGTGTACCTCGACGCGCGCGGCGTGAAGGGCTCATGGGAAGCGCTCGTCTACTACGTGAATCGCCAGAAGACGGTCGACATCGAGAAGCTGGCCACCAGCGCGCAGTGGTTCGAAGACCACATGCCCTGGTCTCCCGAGTTTCGCAAGGCTGGCGTCAAGGGCATCACCGCCACGGCCATCGACGTCGTCATCGAAACCGGGGAATCCGGCCCGATCACGCCAGTCGGGATCAATCTGCCCAACGACCAGAGAGTGCGCGAGGAACACGGCAGCAAGTCTGTGTCGCTCTCGAACGTGAACGAGGCCTACGACAAGTCCATCGTGCCCGCCCTGCGCCAGGAGTTCGCATGGGCGCCGGAGGAAGTGACCCGCGCCGGCAAGTGGAGCGCGTTTGCCGGCGAGCTCCACACCAACATGCACGAGGTGATCGGCCACGCCTCTGGCAAAGTGTCCGACAAGGTTGGCGGCAATCCGGCCACGCTGCTGAAAGAGCAATACTCGGCGCTCGAAGAGGGTCGCGCGGATCTGGTCGGCCTCTACTTTCTCGCCGATCCGAAACTGGCCGAACTCGGCATTCTGAAAGCTGAGGACCAGGCCGAGGTCGTGCAGACCGAGTACGAGGGCTACACGAAGAACGCGCTGTTGCAGCTGCGGCGCATGCGCCAGGGCAGCCAGATCGAAGAAGACCACATGCGCAACCGCCAGATGATCGTGCGGTGGCTGATGGCCAACACGAAGGCGATCGACGTGCGCCAGCGCGACGGCAAGACGTTCTACGTGATGACCGACGCGAAGGCGTTTCGCGAGGGCGTGGGCCGGCTGCTGGCCCAGGTGCAGCGCATCAAGGCCGTGGGCGACTACACCGCCGCCAAGGCGCTCTTTGAGACCTACGGCGTGCACTTCGACCCGAAGCTGCGGGACCAGATCGTCGCGCGCGTGGACAAGCTGAACCTCCCGTCGTACTCAGGATTCGTGATGCCCAAGCTGACGCCGGTGATGAGCAACGGGCAGATCACGGACGTGACGATTTCCTATCCGATGGATCTGACGAAGCAAATGCTCGAGTATTCGGGCGTTAGAAAGTAGTGCCAGAAGGCCGGCACCTCAGGTAGTGCCGGAAGGCCGGCACTTTAGTGCCGGCTTATCCTAGGTGTCCGAAGTCCGCCCTCGGTGTTCAGCGAGCCACGTCTCGCTGACCGAGCCGACGTCGATCTGCTGTGCCTTGCGGCGCCGTGACAGTCGAAACGCCGACCATGCCACCAGCACCAAGCCGCCGAAAATACCAAGCCTGCCCCACATAACGCACTTCCCCCGAGTCCAGTGTAGCGACTCGGGGCGGGAATGAAGCTCGACCGGCGGTCGACTTTACGCACAATGCTCGAGTGGCGTTCACGCTCAGCTGCGTCCGTCTTTCCCTTACAATGCAGCACCATGATGAAGACCATCCTGACCGTTGGCGCCAGTCTCGCGCTTGTCACCGCACTGCTCTCGGCCCAAGCGCCACAGCGCGCGCCCGATCCGCGCTCGCGCGGCGGCGGCGACTGCCGCGACAGCGCCTACAACTGCGTCGACGCGCCTAACCCGCTGCCGATGCCCAACACCGTGTGGATCGAAGAGATGACGTGGATGGACGTCCGCGATTCGTTGAAGGCAGGCAACACGACGGCGATCATCGCGACCGGCGGCATGGAGCCGAACGGGCCCTGGCTCGTGACCGGCA
>JANNEJ010000955.1:0-2163 GCA_031378585.1 Acidobacteriota bacterium
GCCGTCAGCGTTTGGCATCCAGCCTTCATACGACGGCGAGAGCGATTGACCGCTTGAAAACGTGTAGCGGGTCTGCGCGCGCACCGGACCGAGCAGCGCCAGGCCGGCGGCGAGAACGACGAGGAAGGTAAGGAGGCGCCAATTCCACGGTCGGATCACTGCGGCTGTCTCCCCGCGGCAGCGCCCGCAGCCCCGGCGGGTGCGGCCGTGGTGGGCGGCGGCGTGGCCCAGCAGAGTGGACAGCCGATGTCGTACTCGTTGCGGTTCTTCATCTTCGCGCGGCGCGTGGCCATCTCGGCCTGGAACTGCTCTTCGGTCAACGACACCGAGTAGCCGAGGTCGATGAACATGTTGGCCACCGACCGGCGTCCGCCGCCGGCCCAGTTCCTGGCGTCGGCCACGTTCGGGTTCGCCGAGGTGGTATCGAGGAAGCCGATCAGGTGCACGATCGTGCCCTTGGGCAGAAGCGGCGCCGAGTCGTCGTCGTAGACGTATTGCTTCACCCAGTTGTGGTCGTAGCCCACGCAGTTCAGCGTCAGGATGTTGTGGCCCCACACGGCTTCGATGCACATGCGCACGCCCGGCGCGTGCAGGTGCGGTTCGAACGCGATGATCTTGGTGTGCTCCTGCAGCACGCCGTAGGAATGGATTTCCTGCTTCGCCTGATTCGACTTCACGTCCATGTCGATGCCGTTGCCCAGCCTGAGCGGCGAGCGCTTGTAGAGCGGCTTGTAGCCCTTCGGGAAGAACTTGAAGCCGAACTCGAGCTGCGCCTTCGTCTCCCGCCCGTTCGAGTGGATGTGCCCGGCGGTCAGCGCCAGCGACGACCCGGCGGCCAGCAGACGCCCGGCTTGCGGCGGGAAGATGTCGGCGTTGCGGCCCACTTCATGGATCGGCCATGAGGTGTTGGCCTCGTCGGAGCCGCCGACGACCTCGCTTTCGTAGGTCATATGGTGGAACACGTAGCGCCCACCCACGGTGCTGGTCGGGCCCGAGCGCGGAATGTCGTTCAACTCGCGGACTTCCACGGCGGCCACGTAGCGGTCTTCGGTGAGGCCCGTGGGGATGTGGCCCACATCGCCCCACCAGTCGGGGCCGGTTGCGGGCACGACCATCTCTTTCGAGCGGAGCACCAGGTCGGGCTCGCCGATGTTCCACGTGAGGGTGGTGGTCTTGGCCTTCGCGGCCGGCATGTCGGCGACATTCCCGAGCGGCGCGCCGGCATCGGCCCACGCGGCAATTTGCGCGATCTCTTTTTCCGACAGCGACGGATCGCCCTTGAACTTCTGGATGCCGATCTCTTTCTCCACAAACCACGGCGGCATCACGCCGGCCCGCGGACCCATGCCCGTGCGCCGCTTGATCGAGCGCACCCACGGCCGCACTTCTTCGTAGGTCACAAGCGACATGGGCGCCACGCCTTCAGGGGTGTGGCAGTTCAAGCAGCTTCGTTGCAGG
Organism: Acidobacteriota bacterium; assembly: GCA_031378585.1. Classification (GTDB taxonomy): domain Bacteria; phylum Acidobacteriota; class Vicinamibacteria; order Vicinamibacterales; family UBA2999; genus CADEFD01. The sequence continues at coordinate 1,459 of JANNEJ010000955.1, forward strand.
ATGGGCGCGATGTCCTTGGCAAAGGTGGGTGCGCCGGTGGTCGCGGGGGTGGGAGGCGCGGCCGACGCGGATTGCGCGGCAGCAGGTGTCGCGGCCACCAGGGCCCCGACGAAAACGGCCGCGGTTGCGGCCATGCCCCGGAAGTTCCAACCCGTCAGCCTGTTACGGTCGCTCATCGCGTCCACCCTTTCAGAGAGATCAGGCGGAGCGTACGCCGAATTCTCAACGCCGTCAACCCGCGTTGACACCCGCGTGAGAGCCCGGTCGCGCACGCTCATGGCGGTCCGCGCGGGGACGATCCTTGTGTCCGCCAGGCTGGCGACTCAGCGCAGTTGCTGTCTCGTGATGTAGGCCTGCACGACCTCCAGCACGAACTGCTGGCAGGCCGCCGCGCTCTGGCTGTCGTAGAGGCCGCCGTTGGTGATGTTGTTGGACACCACCCGGATGCCCAGGAACGGCACCCGGCTTATCCCGGCGACCTGGGCGGCTGCGCTGGTCTCCATGTCCTCCACGGTCGTGCCGTACTCGTCGTGCAGGTGCTGGATGCGATCCAGTTCGCTGTTCCAGGCATCGCTCGAACCGATGACGCCTTCCACGACCCGGCCGGTGCGGTAGCGATCCTTCACGCTGGCCGCCGCCGCCAGCAGGGCAGGGTCGCCCGCGAAGCGTCGCATCACCCACGCGTTCGGATCCTGGCCCGCGCTG
>JANNEJ010000956.1:0-4699 GCA_031378585.1 Acidobacteriota bacterium
GTTTGCCGACAGCGTCTACGAGTTCGCTCGCCGCGAGGTGCGGCCGCTCGTGCGCGAGATGGACGAGCACGGGGCGATGAACCCGTCGCTGCTGCCCAAGCTCTTCGACCTGGGCATCATGGGCATCGAGGTTCCAGAGGCATTTGGTGGCGCCGGCGCCACGCTGTTCCATTCCGTCCTCGCGGTCGAAGCGCTGTCGAGAGTCGACCCGGCGGTGGGCGTGCTCGTGGATGTGCAGAACACGCTCGTCATCAATGCCATGGTCCGCTGGGGCAACACAGACGTGAAGGCCCGCTACCTCCCTCGCCTGGCCGAGAACACCGTCGGCGCGTTCTGCCTCTCTGAAGCCGGATCGGGCTCCGATGCGTTCGCGCTCACCACGCGCGCCATCGACGCTGGCGACACCTATCGCCTCTCGGGCCGCAAGCTCTGGATCACAAACGCCAACGAAGCAGACCTGTTCATCGTGTTCGCGACGATCAATCCCGACGCGGGGTACAAGGGCATCACCGCCTTCCTGGTGGAACGCGGCACGCCCGGCTTCTCGGTTGGCAAGAAGGAAGACAAGCTCGGCATTCGCGCCAGCAGCACGTGCGAGCTGCTCTTTGACGACTGCGCCGTGCCCAAAGCCAACGTGCTCGGCGAGGTCGGCAAGGGCTACAAAGTCGCGATTGAATCCCTCAACGAGGGCCGCGTCGGCATCGGCGCGCAAATGCTCGGCCTTGCCCGCGGTGCGTTCGACCACGCCGTCGCGTACGTGAAGGAGCGCTCGCAGTTCGGCAAGACGATCGGCGAGTTCCAGGGCGTGCAGTTCCAGATTGCGCGTATGGCGGCCGATGTCGAAATAGCGCGTGTGCTCACCTACAACGCCGCGCGGCTGCGCGACGCCGGGCTGCCGTTCCTGCAGGAGGCGGCCATCTGCAAACTGGTCACCTCCGAGGTGGCCGAACGGGTGGCCTCGGAGGCCATCAACCTGTTTGGGGGTAACGGCTTCGTCCGCGACTATCCCGTCGAGAAGCTATACCGCGATGCCAAGATCGGCCAGATCTACGAAGGCACCTCGAACATGCAACTGGCCACGATCGCCAAGCACTGCCTTGGGTAACCCGGAGGATCACGACATGGCCACAGTGTTGACGCTGCCCGTGCAGGGCATGAGCTGCAGTGGATGCGAGAACGCCGTCACGCGCGCGGTCGGCGGCCTGCCTGGCGTGACCAGCGTGACCGCCTCGCACCAGGTCGCGCAGGTCGTCGTGACCTACGACCCGGCACTCGTAACCCCCGGCGACATCACCGCCAGGATCGGGCGCCTTGGCTACGCCGTCGACGCCGGCTAGCCGGGAAGCGCGGCGCCGGCCACGGCGGCCTGCGCCGCCGCAGCGTCGCCCAGCACCCGCACGGACGTGGCGGCGTCACGGCTGATTCGCTCCAGCACGGCGCCCGGGCGCGATGCCTCGGCATCGGTGGCGCGCTCGGCGGCCGCAAGACCCAACGCGACCGCATCCAGTGCCTGCAGCCGCGCCATACCGCGGGATGCCGCTGACGCCGTCTCGCCAGCGTGTCCCACGCGTGCGGCATCCCAGAGCAGCAGGCGCGCGGCGTCGCGCACCGTGGCGGCGTCGGCCAGGGGCGCCTCTGCCGCCGCGTTGGGGGTGCCGGTCGCGCTCGCCGCGCGCAGCGCTGTCGTTGCGTGTTCCACCGCAGCCCGCGCCAGTCCGACGAAGGCGGCGGTCACCGCGATGTCCCAGCGGGCGTCGCCGCCTAGTCGCGCGCGCAGGCCATCGACGTCGGCGCCGCGCAGGCCAGGCCACCGTGGTCCGTCGCCTGCCGCGCCCACCGCGTCCAAGGCGCCGGCCGCGGCCGTCAGCGCCGCCGCGGCCGAGACGACCGCGAGCTCTTCGACGACGGCGGCAAAGGTCACGCCGTCGCGACAGGCATCGGCTGACATCACCGCCCGTAACTCCTGACGCACCGCCTCGGGGATCCGGCCAGCGCGGTCGATGTCAGGGGCGGCCGACGTCAGGATGCCGCGGGCACACACCTGGGCACGCTCGACGTGCGTGGCTGCGGCCGCGGGCAGGTCGAAGTTCATGAGTGCGTCTCGTGGGACGCGGCCGCCGCCAGCCGCGCGAAGACGGGCCGCAGCCGGTCCGCCGTGGTGCACAGGTCCTCTGGCAGGACCCGCACGTTGCCGACAACCGGCATGAAGTTGGTGTCGCCGTCCCAGCGCGGCACCAGGTGCACGTGTACGTGGTCGACGACGCCAGCGCCCGCCGGGCGGCCCAGATTGATGCCGACGTTCATCCCTTTCGGACGATACGTCTCGGTCAGCGCGATCTCGGCAAGTCGCGTGAGCCGCGCTAACTCCACGAGTTCGTCGTCGTGCAGGCCGGCAAGCGTCGCCACGTGGCGCATCGGCACGACCATCAGGTGGCCGCCGTTATAGGGGTAGAGATTCAGGATGACGAAGCAGGTGCGGGCCGTGTGCACGATGAGCGACTGCGCCTCGGGTACGTCTGCGGCGACGCAGAATACGCAGCCTTCTGGCTCGCTGTCCCGGGTGACGTAGGCATGGCGCCAGGGAGACCAGAGCCGTTCCACGACTGGATCCTCGATCAGAGGCTGGACGACGCGCCTGGGGGCGCGAACCCGCCAGTGGTGCCGCTGTCGTCACCCTCGCGGTTGATCAAGTCCTTCAGTTCCTTGCCGGGTTTGAAGTACGGCACGCGTTTGGGCGGCACGTCGACTTTGTCGCCGGTCTTGGGGTTGCGACCCTTGCGGGGTTCGCGCTTGCGCAAACGGAAGCTGCCAAAGCCGCGCAGCTCGATCTTCTCGCCGCGGTGCAGGGCATCGATGATGCTCTGAAAGACGGTCTCGACGATGACCTCCGAGTGCTTCTTCGTAAGGTCGGAGACGCGCGACACTTCCTCGACGAGTTCGGCCTTGGTCATAAGAAACAGCGGCTGGCGCCCTGGGTGCTGGGTGCTGGGTGCTGGGGCATGCCCGAAGACAAGCCCTAGCCCCCAGTCCCCAGGATCCGTTACTTGTTCTTGAAGTGATCGCCCAGCGTCGCCGAGCCGTCACCCTGCGAAGCCGAGTAGCTTTCCCAGTCGGTCCGGATTTCGTCGGACTTCATGGCGCGGATACTCAGGCCGATCTTGCGTTCAGCCGGGCTGAGCTTGATGACCTTCATCTGATAGGACGTGCCTACCTGCAGGTCCACTTTCTCTCCGCCCTGCGTGTCGTCGAACTCGGACACGTGGATGAGGCCTTCGATGCCTTCGTCGAGCTCGACGAACGCACCGAAGTTGGTCATGCGCACCACGCGACCCTCGTCGGTCTGTCCCACCTTGTGGCGGCCGAAGAAATCTTCCCAGATGTCGGTGGCGAGCTGCTTGAGGCCGAGCGACAGACGCTGATTCTCGGCGTCGATGCTCAGCACCATGGCCTCGACCGAGTCGCCCTTCTTCAGCACCTCGCTCGGGTGCTTGATGCGCTTGCTCCACGACATGTCGCTGATGTGGATGAGCCCGTCGATGTCTTCCTCGACTTCCACGAAGGCGCCGAACTCGGTCAGGTTACGGACCTTGCCGGTGATCTTCGTGCCGACGGGATACTTCTCCACCAGCTCGTGCCACGGATTGCTCTCGACCTGCTTGAGGCCGAGCGAAATCCGGCGTGCCGCGGGATCGACACCGAGCACCATGGCCTCGACGGTATCGCCGACATTGAGAATCTTCGACGGGTGCTTGACCCGCTTGCTCCACGACATCTCGCTGACGTGAATGAGGCCCTCGACGCCGGGTTCCAGTTCGATGAACGCGCCGTAGTCGGTGAGGCTGACGGCCTTGCCGCTCACGCGCGCGCCCGCCGGGTAGCGGTCCATCACGGTCGTCCACGGATCGGCGACCAGTTGCTTGTGGCCGAGCGAGACGCGCTCGGTCGCCTGGTCGTACTTGAGCACCACGACTTCGATGTTCTCGTTGACCTTCAGCACTTCCGACGGGTGGCCCACGCGGCCCCACGACATATCGGTGATGTGCAGCAGGCCGTCGATGCCGCCGAGATCGATGAAGGCGCCGTAGTCGGTGATGTTCTTCACCACGCCGGTCAGCACTTTGCCCTCCGACAGGGTCTCGAGCGTGTGCTTCTTCTTCTCGGCGTTCTCCTCTTCGAGGAGCACCTTGCGCGACAGGACGATGTTGCCGCGCTTCTTGTTGACCTTGATGACGCGCATGCGGAGTTCCTGCCCGCGCAGCGCGTCGAGATTGCGCACGGGGCGCACGTCGATCTGGCTGCCCGGAAGGAACGCGCGGACGCCGATATCGACCGCGAGTCCGCCCTTGATCCGCTCGATGACGCGGCCGATGACGACCTTGCGTTCCAGAAAGGCCTTCTCGACTTCGTCCCAGATCTTCATCTTCTCGGCTTTTTCGCGCGAGAGGACGATGTGGCCGTCGCGGTCTTCGGTGCGTTCGAGCAGCACGTCGACGACGTCGCCGGCCTGCACCATCACCACGCCGTTTTCGTCGAGGAACTCGTTGACCGAGATCACGCCCTCGGACTTGTAGCCGACGTCGACCACGACTTCGATGTTCTCGTTGACCTTCAGCACTTCCGACGGGTGGCCCACGCGGCCCCACGACATATCGGTGATGTGCAGCAGGCCGTCGATGCCGCCGAGATCGATGAAGGCGCC
>JANNEJ010000969.1:0-8429 GCA_031378585.1 Acidobacteriota bacterium
GTCCGCGCGCGCGCATCGGCCCCGCGATCGAGCAGGAACTGCACGGCCTGCGGATTGCCGTCGCCAGCAGCCAGGATCAGTGCGGTTTCGCCGGCGCCGTTGCGAACATCGACCTGGGCTTTGGCCTCGACCAGGACACGCATCGTCTCGAGGTCGCCCCGGCCGGAGGCGGCCATCAACGGCGTGCGGCCGACGGCGATGGCGATGTTCGGGTCTGCGCCGCTTGCCAGCAGCAGCTTCACGATGGCCAGGCCATTGCCCATCGAGGCCGCCTGGTAGAGCGGCGTGCGGCCTTCCACCTGCCTGGCGTTCACGTTGGCCCCGCGAGACAGGAGCAGCCGCACCTTGGCCTCGTCGTGGATGGCCCAGTGCAGCGGCGTGGAGCCGCGCCGGTTCTTCGCGTTCACGTCGGTTCCGGTGTCGAGCAGCATCGTCAACGTTTCGGTCGAGCCGAAGCCGGCCGCATGGTGCAGCAGCGTGGAGCCCGCCGGGTCGGCCGCGGTGACGAGGTCACGGTTGGCGGCGACGAGCGGGGTGATGGCCGCCCTGGAACTCGAGCGCACGGCCGTGATCAGCGAGCCCAGGCGGGGGTCGAGAGGCGTGGGTGGCGCTTCCTCGGCCACGGCGTTCCGGAAGTCGGCACCCTGGTCGATCCAGGCGCGCAGCACGCCGATCTCCTCGGGCAGCAAGGCACCGGTGGGCGGCATCTGCATGCCGCCATCGCCGTTCACCAGTCGACTGATCAGCTTGCTCTCGCTGCTCTTGCCGGGCACGATGACGGGCCCGTAATCGCCGCCGCGCAACGCGTTCTGCCGCAGGTCGAGCCGCAGGCCCGACTGCTGCACCTCGGCGCCGTGGCAGGAATAGCAGTTCTGCGCCAGCAGTGGCTGCACGTCCTTGACGTAGTCCACCGGCGTGGCGGGCGCCTGCGAACGCGGCGACTGTGCAGCCAGCGACACCAGCAGAAACGACGAGACCAACACCACCAGCAGCGGTTTCTTCATTGCTCCTCCTCCAAACGGAATCAGATCGGTGAGTTACGCAGTCCGCCGATTCACGGCTTGGCCGTGATTGGCGTCATGATGTTCGCCGCTCGTAGCCAGGTGCCGCCCTGGCGCACGTGCACGATGGTCTGGCGCAGCCGCGGTTCTCCTGCCGAGACGGCCGGCATCAGGGTCGTCACCGCGAGGTCGCCGTGAACGCGCGTGCTCACGTCGGCATGCGTGCCGACGGGCACCGGGCCAGGCTTGCCGGTGATCTCTTTGATGCGTTCCGACTTGCTGAGCACCTGGCCTTGGGCGTTCACGACGACGAACCGGTCCGTCACGAGCGAAGCAAATGCCTGCCCGTCACCTTTCGCGTTCGCCGCGCTCACTGCGTCCATGGCCTTGGCGATCGCTGCGATGTCGGCCGTGCTGCCGGCGTTGGCCGGTGATTTCGACGACGGCGTGACGGACGGGTCGGCGGGTAGAGCCGGCGTGGCACCGGCGATGGCCGTGCCCTGGTGGGCGGCGAGCTGCCACTGCCCGCCCTTCGGCACCCATGCCTGGAGGTAGCGGACGTTGCCGCCGCGCGTCCCGACGAGCACGGCGCCTCCGGGATACATCCGGACCTCAGGCTCGGGCTGGGCGGAAGCGGTCGGGTCTGGTGGAAGCTCACTCACCCGGCTGGCCTTGTCCTGTACCCGCCCCGATCGAGTGGTCCAGGTGACGTCGTCAGTGAGCAGCTTGGCGTAGGCCGCCTTGTCGCCCGTTTTCAGGGCGGCGTTGTAGGCGGCGCGCGCCTCGAGCAATCCGGCAGGCACGGGTGGCTGGGCACCGACCGATGTGGCGAAAAGGAGCAGACCGGCGAGCACCGGCGCGACCGCGTTGAGTGTCGACCTCATCTCGTGTCTCCTACGAGCTGCGGTCCGTGGCCAGCCATCTGGTTCATCTGAGTAAGCGGCGAAGGTACGCGCCGTCCGCGGGGCTGTCGAGCGACAAAGAGCGACATTGCCTCTCAACAGGCATCAAAATTTCCAGGACCGACTCAGCTGGAGTAACATCCGCGCTCGCCACCCCTATGGCACCCGAAAGACTCCGGTTTGGCGTCTTCGAAATCGACGTGCTCCGTCGGCGGGCCGTCTACGCGGGTACCCCTCTGCACCTCACACCGAAGGTGTTCGACCTTCTGTGTTGCCTGGTACAGCACCGCGACCGCACGGTAACCAAGCCTGAGCTGAAGCAGGCCCTGTGGCCGGGCGTTCGGGTCGAGGAGGCCAACCTTACCCAGACGATGTTCATGCTCCGGAAGGCGTTGCGGGACGCTGGCAGCGATCACGACTGGATTGAGACCGTGCCCGGCGCGGGGTACCGCTTCGCTCCGCCGCTGGCTCCCACCCTGACGCCGGCGGTCCAGCGGCAGCCGCGCGGTCAGCTCATTCGCGGCGTGCTGGCTGGTCTGGCGCTCGTGACCATGACGGCGGCAGCCGCGTCGCTGCTTCGCAACGCGGATGAGGCGCCCCCTCGAGCTCGCACGGAAAGCATCGAGCGCATGGCCTCGGGCACGGCATCAGAGAAGGCGCGGCTGGCGTATCTGCGCGGGCGTTCGTCGCTCGAGACCCGCACCGTCCCGTCGCTGGAACAGGCCGCCCTCAGTTTTCGCGAGGCGATTGCCGACGACCCGCTGTATGCCGAGGCCCATGCGGGTCTCGCGAGCGCCTACGCCCTCTCCGGGGTCTTTGGGGGCTTGGGCCGACGCTATGCGTTTCCGCGGGCCGTCGCCGCGGCCGGCGAGGCGCTGCGCCTCAATCCCAACCTGGCGGACGCCCACACCACGATGGCGTTCTCGCTCCAGGTCGGGTTCAAGCGATGGGCCGATGCCGAGGCCCGCTACCGGCGAGCCCTTGAACTCGACCCGAACCTGGCCCAGGCCCATCATTGGTACGCGCTGTTGCTCGACTCGCTCGCGCGGCCGGACGAGGCGATCCGGGAGATCCGAACCGCGGCTGCGCTCGCGCCGCTCAGCCTTCCCATCAGCTCCGACGTCGGGATGATCCTGGCCCACCACGGACACTTTGCGGAGGCCATCGCCCAGTTCCGGAGAACCGTCGCACTGGATCCCTCGTACGCGGACGCCTATCAGGAGATGGGCTGGGCGTGCGCCTTCGCCGGCCGATACGCCGAGGCCGAAGCGGCTTTTGCCAAGGCAGAAGGCCTGTCCGTGCCGCGCCCTCAGGTGCTGGCTGGCCTGGGCTACACCTTCGCCCGCAGCGGACGCGCCAGGCAGGCGCGCGACGCTCTTCGTGCCATCGAATCCACGACGATGGCCGACCACGGGCTCAGGGACTCGCTGCAGGCGCTGGTGCTGCTTGGGCTCGGCGAGCACGACCGCGCGCTGGACCTGCTGATGCGCGCCCACCCGGAGGGCGAGCCGAACCTGCGGGTCGGACGTATCTACCAGCCCATTCGGAGCGACCCAAGATTTCAGGAGCTCCTCAAGCGCTCAGGCCTGCTCGACGCGAACGTCGGCAACGGCCCCCAGACGCGTCAGTAGGCGTCAGCGCACCCCGACTGAACCGAGCTCCACCAGGCGCTGTTCGTACGCCGGCCAGCGGGCGTCCCGCCACAGGGGTTCGAAGCACGGCGCGGCCAGCGCCTCGTGCAGCCAGTCTTCGCGGGCGGCGGTGGCTCGATCCAGCTCACGGTAGGCGCCGTCGAGGTCGCCGGTGTGTGCCATGAGCACGATCAGCGCATCCAGCGGCACGAACTCCCGGATGGCGCGCGCCTTCACCTGATCCAGCGCGGCGTGGGCGCCCGCCACGTTTCCGGTGCGCGCTTCCATGCAGCCGAGGGTGGCCACCAGCCTTGGCCGGTGGTCGCCGAGCGCAATCCCTTGCTGCAGCAGGGGTATCGCTTCCCGGTCGCGCCCGCGTTCGTGCTTGATCGTGGCCAGCTGGACGTACACCTCCGGGAAGGTCGGATGCCGGCGCCTGGCCTGCTCGAGCACCTGCTCCGCGTCGGCGAGACGTCCGGCGCTTCGCAGCATGATCGACAGGTCTGACGAAAGAATCGGTGAGCCTGGATCGAGTGCCACCGCGTTCTCGCCCTGCACGATCGCTTCCTCGAACCGCTTCATGGACTGAAGGTACAAGGCATACCAGTGGCGGGCCGTGGCGTAATTTGAATCGAGCTCGATCGCGCGCTTCGCTTCGACCTCGGCACCAGTCCGGTCGCCTTCTTCCCAGAGCACGAACGACAACGACGCGTGTCCTTCGGCCAGATCGGGATCGAGAGACAACGCGCGCTGCGCTGCCGCGCGGGCGCGAGGCAAGGCCTCCTGCTTTGCGCTCAGGCCGAACGCCCAGAGCAGGGAGTAGGTATCGGCCAGACCGGCGTGCGCGCGCGCATGCCTCGGACTGGCCTGAATCGCAGCCTCGAACAGCTTGCGCGCCTCGCTGAAGCCGTCTGGAGTTCGACGGTTCCACGCCTCGCGCGCACTCGCATAGAGCACATCGGCACGAGTCTGCCTGGCCGGTGATGGCGCGATGCCAAGGGCCACCGCCAGAACGGCGAGCAGCAACAGCGTGGAGACGCCGGCCACCCAAGGCCACCGTCGCTGCCACGGCGACGCCAGGTCGGCTTCGAGCGGCGTTGGACTGGCGGACGCTGGAGGCGCCGGAGCCGCTGGCGGCGCCCCGGGGCCGGCTGCGTCTTCAAGACGGGACGCATCGGACCGGCTGATCCACCACGCGTCGAGTTCGCCGACGTAGGCATAGATCGAGGCCAGCTTGTGATGCTCGAGCCGATGCACCGGCAGGCCTTCATCGCGCTCCCACCGCTGCACCGTGCGCACCGTCCGGCCGAGGTGCGCACCAATCGCCTTCCAGGACTCGAGCCGTCGCCGTTCGATTGAATCGGACATGGGGGTCATCCCGCACGGAACAGGAACGACCTCTTCATACCACGCGTTTCGTGTCCACGCCGCGGAATCGCGCGGGCCGGAATACGGCGGGAAGTAGGCACAGCCCGGGCTGGCGTACGCCAGGCGGATGCTGCTTCCCGACGGCTACCACGACGTCCCCGCCGGTTCCCTAGCCACCGTGGTGACCTATCTCGAGATGACCGCAGTAGCGCCGGCGCGGCCCGAGCGCGTGGCGGCCCCCTGGACACTGCGGCCGGTGGCGCAACCGGGCCTTAACTGGTATCGCGATCTCCATCGCCGGGTCGGCGCGGACTGGCTGTGGAGCTCGCGGCTGTCGCTCACCGATGCGGCCCTCTCCGACGTTCTGGGCGCACCGGGTGTCGACGTGCACGCGCTGATGGCAGACGGACGCGACGAGGGATTTCTCGAACTCGATTTCCGCGTGCCGGGCGAATGCGAGCTGGCGTTCTTCGGCCTGACGCCGGCGCTGGTCGGGCATGGCGCCGGGCGCTGGCTGATGAACCGCGCCGTCGCGCTCGCGTGGTCGCGGCCGATCCGCCGCTTTGGGTGCACACGTGCACCCTCGATGCGCCGGAGGCCCTGCCGTTCTACCTGCGCTCTGGTTTCGCGCCCTACGCCCGGAAGGCGGAGGTCTACGACGACCCGCGCCTGGCCGGCGTGCTGCCACCGACCGTGGCGCCGCAGGTGCCCGTCATCACACCTGGGCGCTGATTAGCAGTTCCTCGTGTGAAGTCTTTGCGTACTCGCCCCGCAATGTGATCCAACGTTTTTGCAGCCTTGCTGCCCCGAGCGTCGAGGGATATCCTGCATGTAGCATGGCATCCCTCGCCAAGACGACAGCTCGCCACAAGCTCTCCGTCGCGGGCTTGTTCGCAGGCATTGGCGGCATCGAGCTCGGCCTTCATCGCGCCGGCCACAGCGCTCGGCTTCTCTGCGAAGTGGACCCCGGCGCTACTCGCGTGCTCCAGACCCGTTTCAAGGGTATCGACGTCGCCAGCGACGTTCGTGAGCTCACTTCAGTGGGTTCCGTCGACCTGTTGACGGCAGGCTTCCCGTGTCAGGACCTCAGCCAGGCCGGGCGTACCAAAGGCATCCGCGGTCGTAACTCCGGTCTCGTAGGACATGTATTTCGGCTGTTGGACTCTGCCGGAAAGAGTGGGCCAAAGTGGCTTCTGCTCGAGAACGTATCCTTCATGCTGCACCTCGACCAGGGCAACGCGATGCGCTACCTGATCGACGAGTTGGAGTTGCGTGGATATTCGTGGGCTTATCGAGTCGTTGACACTCGAGCATTCGGTTTGCCCCAGCGCAGGCAGCGCGTGATCCTGTTGGCGTCGAAGACCGAGGACCCGAGGGGCGTGCTGCTCTCGGAGGACGCAGGGGAGCCTACGCTGGCGAATCAGAAGGGCTTGTGGTGCGGCTTCTACTGGACCGAAGGCACCAGGGGCCTCGGGTGGGCAGTCGACGCGGTTCCAACGCTCAAGGGAGGCTCAACGATCGGCATTGCCTCGCCGCCTGCCATCTGGAACCCGCGCAACGGGTTCATCGCGACTCCTGATCTCAAAGACGCCGAACGCCTCCAGGGCTTCGACCCGGATTGGACACTTCCCGCGCTCGAACCCGAAGGCGTTCGCCGTGGCCACCGATGGAAGCTGGTCGGCAATGCCGTGAGCGTGCCCGTCGCGCAGTGGGTCGGTGAGCGCCTCGCTCACACTGATCCCGGGCTCGTGGTCGAAGGCCCTCAGCACGTGGGCGCGTGGCCGAAAGCAGCATGGGGGCACAAGGGCAAGGTCTACGCCGTAGATGCGTCGATGTGGCCGGTGCAATGGCCGCGTGAGCACCTGGCCGACTTCCTCAGGTTTCCCTTGGCGCCACTCTCCGCGCGAGCGGCCAGTGGCTTCTTCGACCGGACACAACGGGGCAACCTGAACTTCGCCCCCGGGTTCCTCGATGCCGTTGGCGCTCATGCCGAGCGCATGAAACGCGCGCTCGTCGCTTGAAGACGGTCAGGGGGGGCGATTGTTCGGTCCGACATTGCTGGCGGCTTCGATGGTGGCGCGCTCCGCTGGCTTCAAGCATGGGAACTCTTGGCAATACCACTCGCGAAGTGACCATCACTCGAAGGTCGCCTGCTGGGGACTGCTGCTCGATCTGATGAACAGCTGCGGGCTTCTGCGTGAACACGCGCAGCAAGGGCTGGTGGGCTACGGATTGAATCACGAGATGCGTGACTTCCGCACGAGCCGGAAGAAGAATCTGGACTTGGTGGTGTGCCGGCCGCGAGTGAACATCGGGCAAGGACCACCAGCGCCCACCTTCGCGGATCAAGCGCAGGAACTGGGCATCCGACTCGATGCGGCTGCGACCGCTGCGCTGGAGGCGTTGCCTCGACTCGACGAACTACCCGTTGGTGCCGTGCATGTGGCGCTAGAGGCGAAGGCCTGCATGACGGCGTTCATGAAGGCACGCCCTCGTCTCTATGACGAACTGAACTCCAGCCACGCCGCGATTCATGGCAACTCACCGCACACGATTGCCGTGGGCTTGGCGATGGTCAACGTCGCTGACACGTTCATCAGCCCAGGCCGGAATGATTTCCCGATGGCCGGTCGGGAGGCCGTCGTGACGAAGCACAACCAGCCGCACGAAGCTGGGGCGGTCATCGAAAAGCTCCGGGAGCTTCCAAGGCGCTCGCGCGATGGCGAGGAAGGATACGACGCGTTCGCGATCGTGGTTGTCGACTGCACGAACGATGGCACGCCGGTGCGGGTCGTCAATGCGCCGCCAGCGCCGCAACGCGGAGCTGTGGACGACTACGAGATGACCGTTCACCGACTCGCCCAGCTCTACGAGCAGAAGTATCGCAACATCTCGTAGTGTTGCCGGTGCGACAATCCTGGTCGCGTGAGAGCCCCGGGTCGAGGAACACCGCCGCCTTCGAGCGTTGGTGCGCAATCCCGCATGAAAGCCGTGAGGCGACGTGACACGGCTTGTGAGCTCGAGTTGCGCTCCAAAGTCCACAAGCGCGGTCTACGCTATCGCGTCGACTGGCCTCTTCCAGGCACCCGTCGCCGCGCCGACATCGCGTTCCCGAGGGCCAGAGTCGCGGTATTCGTAGATGGCTGTTTCTGGCACGGTTGCCCAGACCACAGGACCGTGCCACGGTCGAATCGAGAATGGTGGCAGGCCAAGCTCAGAGCGAACATGGCTAGAGATCTGGACACCAACCGGAAGCTCATCCGTCAGGGCTGGAAGGTCTTGAGGTTCTGGGAACACGAAGATATGTCCAAGGCAACGCTCGCGGTCTTGCGCGCCGTTCGATCTAGCCCGCGTCAGACGTAAGTGAACTCGCGCACGTCGATGTCCAGCACGAGGTCGGCCTTCTTGCCGGGCACGAGGATCTCGCTCGCACCCGCCTGGGTGGCCGACGAGCGGCCGGTCTGCGGCGGCTTCTTCCGGATCAACGGCGACGGCGCGTGGCCGATTCCGAAAGAGGCGTACTCGAT
>JANNEJ010000993.1:0-1511 GCA_031378585.1 Acidobacteriota bacterium
GGAAGCCAGGTCGTGCGATCCGAACGGTCCGACGCTCACACGTGTCTCAGACGCGAGCACACCACAGGACGTAGAGATGAGGTGCAAGATAAGACCTACATGGCCTTGACACCGACCAGCCTTCTCATGGAAGCCCGTGGCGAAAGTCTGACTGCATTCGACGGGCGATGCATCCTCGCGGAGCGGCGTTGCTCCGCCCTCAAATATAGGCCTGTATTCTCGGTTGTCGCGCCTTGTCCGCGAGGCGCCTCGCCCGTCTCGGTGCGACGCCGGACTTTCACCACGGGCTGCTAGCTGGCGCTGAGCCGCACCACCTGGACGCGCGCGTCGTTGAAGCACGCGCCGCCGCCCAGATCGGTGAGGGTGTCTGGCACCAGGGCGTTCGAGGTGAGGCGATTGCGCGTGTGGCGCCGCCACACGCCCTTGGGAAACGACACCGTGCCAGATCGAACCAGCCCGGTGATTCTCACCGGGCACTCGAGCGTGCCGAGCTCATTGAAGACGCGCACGCCGTCGCCGTCTTCGAGGCCGCGGAGCGCGGCGTCGTCTGGGTGAATCTCGAGCTTCACTCTCGGTCGATCGAGTTCGCCCAGTGTGGAGCTGATGGTGCGTTCAGACGCTGGAGAGATGAGCGCGAGCGGGTACTGGTCGGTGGCCGGGTCGTCGATGTAGGCATACAGTCCCTGCGGGGCCTCGGCCGAGAGCGCGTCCGACCACAGGTGCACCTTGCGGTCGTGCGTGCGCGGGAAGACGTCGACGAACTGGACAGGACGACCGCCGTGCGGCGGCGTGGCCGCGCCCGAGTCCGCGACGCCCTGGCTGATGGCCGGTGGCAGCCCCGCAATCACCTCCAGCATCTGATCGAGCTCGCCGTCTGCGTCGCCGGCGCGCGCCAGGTCCATACGCTGCGCAAGCTCGCTGAAGACTTCGGTGTTGGGGCGCGCTTCAGCCACCGGCTCGATGACGGGACGCGCCAGTTGCAGCGAGATCGCGCCGTAACCCTTGGCGAAGTCATAGTGCTCCAGAAACGTCGTGGCTGGCAGCACGACATCGGCGTAGACGGCCGTGTCAGTCAGCACCTGGTCGAAGACCACCGTGAAGAGGTCCTCGCGCGCGAGCCCGGCGAGCACGCGCTGCTGGTCGGGCAGCGTCACCGCAGGATTGCAGTTATAGACGAAGAGTCCGCGAATGGGTGTGCCGCTCGGTTCGAGCAGCTCGCGTCCCACGCGGTTCATGTTCACGACCCGCGTCTTTGCCTCGGCGTCAGCGAGCCAGCTCGGCGTGATACCCAACGCTGACGAGTTACTCATCGAGAACCCGCCGCCGCGCACGCCGAACTTGCCCCCCACGGCCGGAAGTGCCAGCACGGCCATGGCAGCGTTGCCGCCGTTGCGATTGCGCTCCAGGCCCCAACCGCATTTCACCAGGGCCGGCGAGGCACTGGCGTACAGGCGCGCGACCTGCTCGATCTGCGCTGCCGGCACGCCGCTCACCGCCGCCGCGCGCGCAAG
>JANNEJ010001019.1:0-5142 GCA_031378585.1 Acidobacteriota bacterium
CGACCGTGAGCGACAGGACGAGGGCGGCTCCTAGGGTGGCCACCACGGCGGCGGCCAACGGCTGATACATGCGGCCTTCGATGCCGGTCATCCCGAACAGGGGGAGGAACACGGCGCTCACGATCAGTGTCGCGAAGGCGATGGGACGGCCCACCTCCACGGCGGCCTCGCGTGCCACGCTGACCGCATTGCCAGCGTGGAAGCGGTGCAGCATGTTCTCGACCATGATGATCGAGGCATCCACGAGGAGGCCTACCGCGATGGCCAGGCCACCGAGCGTCATCGTGTTGAGCCCTACGCCGAGCGGCTGCAGCGCGAGACCCGCCAGCGCGATCGACGCCGGAATCGTGAGCGTCACGATGAACGCCGCGCGCAGGTCACCGAGCAACGCGAACAGCACGACGACCACGAACGCCGCGCCGATGAGCACCGCGCGGCCCACGCCGCTCAGGGACGACTGCACCAATGTGGACTGGTCATACACCGCTCGCAGTTGCACCCCCTTTGGAAGTCCGGCACGAATTTCTTCGACGGCAGCGCGGATACCTTCAGCGACGACCATCGTGTCGGCGCCGAACTGCTTCACGATGCGGCAGCTCACGACCTCGCCGCGCAGGCGATGCGCAACGCCGCGACGCACCGCTGGCCCTTCCCGCACTTCGGCAACGTCGGCCAGCAGGATAGGCGTGTCGCCACGCACAGACACGACGGTGTTCTGCAGGTCTTCAATGCCGGCGGCGCGGCCCACGGCCCGCACGGCCCATTCCATCTGTCCCTGCACCACGAACCCGCCAGACGCATTCGTGTTGCTCTCCCCCACGGCGTGCAGCACCTCGTCGAGGGTCACCTTGCGGGCCATCATCCGGTCGGGATCGAGCTGCACCTGGAACTGGCGGAGGTAGCCGCCAAGCCGCTCCACAGCCGCCACCCCGGGCACCGCCAGGAGCCGGTTTCGTACTTCGAACTCGGCGAGGTCGCGCAGGGTCATCAGGTCCGCGCTACCCTCGTCCGCTTCCAGCGTGAACTCGAAGATCTCATTCAACCGGCCCGTGAGGCTCGAGATGAGCGGCGGCTCAGTGCCGGGCGGAAGCTGCGCCGACGCCTGACCCACGCGCTCGGCCACGAACTGCCGCGACCGGTAGTAATCGGCCTCGGGCTCGAATTCGACCGTGATCTGCACGACACCGAGCTGGGCGACCGAGCGAATGCGACGGACATCGGGCAGACCCGCCAGCGCCGTCTCCATCGGGATGGCGATGCCCGTTTCGAGCTCCTCGGCGCCCATCGCGGCGTTTTGCACGATGACGTTGAACACCGGCGAGGCGAGGTCGGGAAACACATCCCGGCGGAGGTCTCTCACGTACAACCCGCCGACGGCGACTCCAGCGACGGCGATCATGATCGCCAGCGCAGGCTTCCGGAAACACGCGTGAATGATGGCAGCAATCATCTGGGCCTCAGTGCTCGTCGGCGTCGGTGCCGCCGCGGAGCTTTTCTGCCTCGGCCTTCAGCACGAAGGCGCCTTCGACCACCACGGTGTCTCCCGCCACGAGGCCCCGGAGCACTTCGACCTCGCGTCCGAGGTCGCGACCGCGGCCCACCACTCGGATCTCGAAGACGCCCTCGCCCTTGGGCACGAAGGCGACCCAGTTGTCGGCCAACCGGTGCAGGGCAGCCACCGGCACGCTGAGCACCATGGCGCCGCTGGCGCCGACTTGGATGTCAGCGCTCGCGGCCATCCCTGGGCGAAGGGTGGCGGCGGGTGACGTCAGCGCGATCCGAATGGGGATCGTTCCGGAACTCGCGTCCACCTGACTGCCGACGTAGGTCACCCGTCCCGGGAACGTCTGCCCAGGCATGGCGGGGAAGGCTGCTGTGGCGGAGGATCCGGCAGTGACGCGGACGGCATCACGTTCGAACAAGTGCACGACGAGCCACAGCGCCTTCAGGTTGGCAATCTTCATCACCGAACGCGAGCCATCGACCATCTGTCCGAGCGCGAGGTCACGCTCGATGACGGTGCCGGCGAGAGGCGCTCGAAGGGCGAAGTATGCCGGTTGGGTCGTCGTAGTGGCAGGGTCGCTCACGCCCATGGCCGCCAAAGCGGCGGCGGCAGACGTGAGTGCCGCCCGTGCCGCGGCCGCTTCGGCGTCCGCCTCCTGCACTTCGCGAACGGCCACGATGCGTTCGGCCGCGAGCTCACGCTTGCGACTCAGGGCCTGGCTAGCTAAGGCCTCCCGGGCTTGCGCCCCGTGCCAGTCGGCACGAGCCCGTGCCAGCTCGGCGCTGTGGAGCACGGCAAGCGTCTGTCCGGACTGGACGGACTGACCCACCGTGGCGCGCAGTTCGATCACTCGGCCCGCGAGCGGGGAAGCCACTTCCGCGTAGGCGTCTTGATTCACCTGCAGTTCGCCGAGTGCGTTCACCACCTGAGCGCCAGTGCGGGACTCGACCAGGGTGGTCGTAAGACGCAGATCCCGCAGCATCTCCGGTGCCACGCGCAGGACGTCGTCGTCCCCGTGGGGCTCCTCGGCAGGTTCGGCTGTTTCCTCTCGGGCGGTCGGCGACGCAGGCGCGGGCTCGGTCCTTCCACATCGACCACAGCCAGCTGATGCCGCGACAAACATCACTACGATCCACAGACGAGACGCGCTCATCGCAACACCCCCGCAACGCTGTCGAGTTCGGTGCCGGCGAGCGCTACCGAGAACAGCAGATCCACATGAGACAACCGGGTATCGAGTAGTTCCCGACGCAGCAGCAGCCACTCGGCGAGGCTGATCTGACCAGCTTCATAGCTGCGTCGCGCCAGGGACTCGCTGTCATCAAGCCCAGGCATCGCATCGCGCTCGAACGCGCCGAGGGCACCGTGCTGCGTGCCGTGCGCGGCCCACAAGGCACGCACGCGTGTCTCGAGCGCGCTGCGCACGAGTTGGGCTTCGAGGGTGATCCGCCGGGCGCGGGCGGCAGTGGTCGCGTCCAAGCCCTGTCCGCTGTTGAACACCGGCAGCGTCACCGAGAGGCCGCCGAGTAGGATGTTGGCGCCTTGATCCCGCTGATAGACGGCGCTGACGCCGAAGGCGGGCCGCGTCAGCGTGGTTCGCACCTGCTGGTCCGCTGCAGTCTCTTGCTGCTCAGCCGCAAGGAGTTGCATTTCGGGGAGGTCGTCGAGGCCGGCCACGAGCGCAGAGACATCGCGAGCGCGCGCGGAATCGGCGAGTCGACCCTCCGGGTCGATGCGCCCTGTGACACCGAGCCGCTCGGCGAGTGCGCCAAGGGCGACGTGGCGGCGCGCCTCGGCACTGGCGGTGTCGGCGGCGGCCTTTGCGGCTGCGCCGCGGGCCAGGTTGACTTCGAGTATCGGCACGTCGCCCGCCTGGAAACGGCGCTCGGCGGCACGGGCCACATCGAGTGACACAGCACCTACCGACCGAAGAATCTGGACCCGTTCGCCGTAATACAGGGCCTCAAGAAAGGCGGCGGCTGCCTCGCGAACGGCGTCGCGCAGCGCCACTGCATTAGCCGCTTCCGCGCTTCTGATCCCGGCGTCCACCCCGGCGAGGCGCGCTGCGCGTGCTCCTCGCGGCTCGAATCCCTGACGGAGCCCGATGTCGGCATCGGCGGCGCCAGGGCCCGATCGGGGCCCGGCGGCCACATCGAACTCAGGGTTGGACTGCCAACGCAGGGCCGCGCCTACGCGGCGGCTTCGCGCTTCCTCGAGTCGCGACCCCGCCAGCTGCGCGGCTGGCGCGGTCGTGCGAGCCCGCGCGAGCGCGTCCTGATACGTCAACCGTGCGTCTTGCGCGTGCGCGAGCGTGGGCCACAACAGGACCCACAGCCACACGCGCGGAGACGTTCCGCGTACAGCCATAGCCGAACCTCGACGAGTGGGATGCGGAGTGAGCGCACGCGAGCGCCCCAACAGGAGCGGGCGCGCAACTCAGGCGAGGAACAGGCTAGGCGAGCGGGACGTGCAGGACTTCGCGGAGGACGCCGACGGGAAGATTGCCGACTGCGTCCAGCTGTTCGGGTGATGCCAGAGCCAAAGGTGCAACCGCAGTCGCTATCGAGGCCGTGAACACCTGGCCCGTCGTGCAGCAAGAGCACGTGGGGCAAAGGGGAGTGCACGCGTCGGATTCGTCCTGGCGCCCCTGCTCGAGGAGACTGCACGTCTCAGGCGAGACGAACGGCACGACCGTCAGTTGGCCGAGCAGCAGCGCGAGCAGAGTAGCGGCGACGAGCTTCATTGAAGGGCACGCCAGTCTGGCACGTCTGGCCGCTGCGTGTCGAGCGGCGGCACAGCGCTTCGGAGCGCAGTTTCTCTACGGCACACTCGTCGTCAATTTTCGGGGGCTGCTTCCTGATAGCGCTCGTGATGCAAACGGCGGCCATGCTTGCGTGGCCCCCGACGCTGCGTTCGGCCCTGACGATCGGCTATCTGGGCGGCCTGACGACCTATTCGAGCTTCAACTACGAGTCGACACGGCTGGCCCAGGAAGGCGCGTCTGATCTCGCCGCCGTCAACGTTGTGGTGACGGTGGTGGGCTGCCTCGTGGCGGGTTGGCTAGGGATGCTGACGGCCCGCCAAGTGGTCAGCGCTGGAGGGTGGCAGTGACCCTGTACGGCGATCGCTCCTTGGGGCGCATCTTCGATGGCGAGTCCGACGCGCTGCCACTTATTCCGATAACCGCTTTGACGAGACTCACGCGCCGACGGGCTGCCGATTCAATTGCTTCGGCTCGGTCACCGCCGAAGCCGAGCAGTAGACGGGCGCGCTCCGCGCCTGACGCTTCTCTTCGTGTCGTCGATGTCTTCATGAAGCCAGACCACCCTGTGCAGAAGCCATCGGCACCACAACGTCATCTGGCTCTCCCGCCGTTCCGTCCCGTCACACCAAGACCGACCATCGCAAGCAATGCAAACACGGCTCCCGCAAGGAAGGTCCCGGATGGACCGACGGCGCTCCACAATGTGCCAGCAATGATGCTCGCCAGCAGCAGCGTGATTCCGCTGACGAGGTTGAAGACACCGAACGCGGTGCCGCGCAGTGTCGCAGGTGCGGTGTCCGCGACGAGTTTCGATAGCAGGCCCTGCGTGAGACCCATGTGCAACCCCCAGAGCGCGGTTCCAAGAAATGCGTGC
>JANNEJ010001059.1:0-8206 GCA_031378585.1 Acidobacteriota bacterium
CACCGGCCGGCCCACCAGGCCCGAGGCCCGCACGCGCCAGCGGTTCACGACGCGCGCATAGCGGCCGTCGAGGAGATCCTGATATCGCTGGGCCCACGCTGCCAGTACTTCGGCCAGCACCGCGCCGGCCTCGGGAGCGACGCCCATCTCTTTCTCGATCGACGTGGCTCGCCCCTGTGCGTCAGTCAGATACTGGACGTCGCGCAGGTTGATGCCGATGCCCACGACGACGAACTGCCCGTCCCCGCCAATCCGGTGCCCTTCTGCCAGCACTCCAGCCAGCTTGAAGCCGTAGAAGAGGTCGTTGGGCCACTTCAGCGACGCTTCGAGTCCCGTGGCGTGCCCGACGCCTTCCGCGACGGCGAGACCAGCCGCCAGCGTCAGCAGCCCAAGCACGCTCGGCAGCCCGTCGGTCACGGGTGACACCGGCGGTCTGACGACCACCGAGAAATACAGGCCGGCGCCTTCCGGGGACACCCACGAGTGACCGCGCCGTCCGCGGCCCGCCGTCTGCTGCCCCGCCACCACCACGAGTCCGTGGGCACCCCCCGCGGCGGCAAGCGCCGCGGCGACGTCCATCGTCGAAGGAAGCACCCGGGCGTAGTGCACCTCGGACACGTGGCCGCCAAACCGGCCGCGCTCACGGGCGACGGCGGCTGCCAGTGGCGGAGGAAGGGGATCCGGTTCGATCACGGGTCAGGACGTCGCCGGCTCGAGTTCAAAGCTCAGATCGACGGCCGGCGCGGAATGCGTGAGCGCGCCAACCGACACCGCGTCGGCCCCGGTCGTGGCGATCTCCGGAAGACGTTCGAGCGTCACACCGCCAGAAATCTCGACGCGCGCACGGCCTGCTACCTTGGCCACCGCCAGGCGCAGGTCGTAGGTCGTGAAGTTATCGAGCAGCACCGAGCGGGCGCCGGCAGCGAGCGCCTGGTCGAGTTCATCGAGCGTCTCCACTTCGACCTCCACACTGAGACCCCAGGCCTGCGCCAGGGCCCGGCGCACGGCTTCTGGAATGCCGCCCGCCAGACGCTTATGGTTGTCCTTGATGAGGATCGCGTCGTCGAGCCGTTGGCGATGGTTGGTGCCGCCGCCACATCGCACGGCATACTTCTCGAGCGCCCGCAGCGTCGGCGTGGTCTTGCGTGTGTCGAGTACGGTGATGCGGCCGCTGGCCGCTGCCACGAAGGCGGAGGTGAGCGTGGCAATGCCAGAGAGCCGCTGCAGGATGTTGAGCGCCGTGCGTTCGGCTGTGAGCAGCGCCCGCGCGCGTCCGGTCACCACGGCCACGACGTCGCCTGGCTCGCACCGAGCGCCGTCGCCCCACCGCACTTCGACGACGACACCAGCGTCGCACTGGCGGAACACCTCGGCGCACACGTCGAGTCCGGCCACCACCAGGCGAGTCTTCGCCTGGATCACGCCGCGTGCCGTGAGGCCCTCGTCAACGACCGCCGCACTCGTCACATCGCCGCGGCCGATGTCTTCGGCCAGGGCGCGCGCCACGAGGTCGCGGTAGGCCTCGACCGGGAGCGTGCCGGGCGCCGTCATACAGGAGCCCCAGCAAGCGGAGCGTCTTCGGCAAACTCGACCTCCAGATGCTCTACGCCGTCGGGCACCCACACGAACTCAGCCACGCCGGCCGCCGCGGCCAGATCCCGTTCGCCGAGCTTCAGCCGTTCGATGACGACGGCGTCCTGGTGCACCGTCGCGCGCGCGATCTTCGCTTTCATCGGGCGCTTGGCCTCGGACTTCTTCTTCCGCAGTGCCGCCAGCAGCGTGCGCACGGCGACGAGCACGTCCTGCGCGGCGGCGTCGCGCCCGCTCACTCCCTGGACCTCCGCTTCGGTCGGCCAGGCAGCCACGTGCACCGAGCCAGGCTTCCACCACGACCACACCTCGTCGGTCACAAACGGCAGGTACGGCGCCAGCAGGCGCAGCATCACGCTCAGCGCCGTCTCGACCGACGTGGCCGCCGACCCTGCGGCCTCCGGCCCGAAATCGCCGTAGCGGCGCGCCTTGACGAGCTCCACGTAGTCGTCGCAGAACTCCCAGAAGAACGACTCGGTGTTCATCAGCGCGCGGGTGTAGTCGTAGTCATCGAGTGCGCGCGTGGAGTCGGCCACAAGCGTCGCCAGGTGGCTCAGCATGCCGCGGTCGAGCACCTCACTGACGGGCGCGCCGGGAGCGCGACTGGCCAACACGAACTTCGACGCGTTCAGCAGCTTCATCGAGAGCCGCCGGCCGATCTTCATCTGGCCGACGTCAAACGCCGTGTCCACGCCCGGTCCGCCGCGGGCCGCCCAGTAGCGCACGCCGTCGCTGCCGTACTCCTCGAGCAGGCCCATGGGCGTGACCACGTTGCCCTTCGACTTCGACATCTTCTTGCGGTCGGGGTCGAGCACCCAGCCCGAGATGGCGGCGTGGTGCCACGGAATCGAGCCGTTCTCCAGGTGCGCGCGCAGCACCGACGCGAACAGCCACGTGCGGATGATGTCGTGCGCCTGCGGACGCAGGTCCATCGGAAAGGTGCGGGCGAAGAGATCTTCGTCGCGTTCCCAGCCGGTCACCAGTTGCGGTGACACCGACGAGGTCGCCCAGGTGTCCATCACGTCAGGGTCGCCGATGAAACCGCCGGGCTGGCCGCGCTGCGCGGCGGTGTAGCCCTCGGGCACGTCGGTCGACGGATCGATCGGCAGCCGCGCCTCCGCCGGCACGAGCCGGGTGTCGTGGTCGATGCTGCCGTCGGCGCGCACCGGATACCACACGGGAAACGGCACGCCGAAGAACCGCTGCCGGCTCACGCACCAGTCGCCGTTGAGGCCATGCACCCAGTTCTCGAACCGCGTGCGCATGTACTCCGGGTGCCATTGCATCTCGCGGCCGCGGGCGATGAGCGCATCGCACTCCGCCAGCGTCTTGATGAACCACTGCCGGCTCGTGATGATCTCGAGCGGCCGGTCGCCCTTCTCGAAGAACTTCACGTTGTGCGTGACGGGCCGCACTGCGCCCAGCAAGTCGCCGGATTCGGTGAGCAGCTCGGCCACCTTGACCTGGGCCTTCTTCGCCGACAGGCCCACCAGTGGGTCGTAGGCGGCCTGCGCGCGAGCGGCATCGGCCGACTCCCAGCCCGAGGCGCCCCAGGTCACCGGGCCGAGCGTGCCATTGGGCTGGATCACCGCACGCACGGGCAGCTTCAATTCGCGCCACCAGGTGACGTCGGTGGTGTCGCCGAAGGTGCAGATCATGGCGATGCCACTGCCCTTCTCGGGATCGGCGAGGGCATGCGCGAGCACCGGCACGCGCACGCCGAAGAGCGGCGTGGTCACGTGCTGGCCGAAGAGCGGCTGATAACGCACGTCGTCGGGATGCGCCACGAGCGCCACGCAGGCCGGCAGCAGTTCCGGCCGCGTCGTGTCGATCTCGACAAACGACCCATCAGACTTGGCGAAGCGGAGGCGGTGATAGGCGCCGGGCATCTCGCGGTCTTCGAGTTCGGCCTGCGCCACCGCCGTCTTGAAGTCCACGTCCCACAGGGTCGGCGCTTCCACCTGATACGCCTGGCCGCGACCGAGCAACCGCAGAAACGCCAACTGCGACACGCGCTGTGCCGGCGGCGCGATGGTGGCGTAGGTCATCGACCAGTCGATCGACAGGCCCAGGTACTTCCACAAGTGTTCGAAGACCTGCTCGTCTTCCACCGTCAGCTTGATGCACAGCTCGATGAAGTTGGGCCGCGACACCGAGATGGGCGGCTTGGCGGGCGTCTCGGGCGCGACGAAGGCGGGGTCGTAGGGCAGCGCCGGATCGCAGCGCACGCCGTAGTAGTTCTGCACGCGCCGCTCGGTCGGCAAGCCGTTGTCGTCCCAGCCCATCGGGTAGAACACGGCCTTGCCGCGCATCCGCTGGAAGCGGGCCACGATGTCGGTGTGGGTATAGGAGAACACGTGTCCCACATGCAAGGAGCCACTCACCGTCGGCGGCGGCGTGTCGATGGCGTAGACCTCGGCGCGCGGGCGCGTGCGGTCGAAGCGGTAGGTGCCGTCGCGCTGCCACCGTTCGGTGAAACGGGCCTCGAGGCCTTCGAGCGCCGGGGATTCGGGAACGCCGTGCGGGTCGTGTGTGCTCATGTAGGGTGACTGGCTGGCGCGCCAGGCGCCGCTGAAGTCCCCAATCGTACCGAGTCGCCCGGATCCGCGCAACCGCCGAAGCGCGGGTCAGCGTACCTGGTGCTGCGATCGCAGTCGCGCGATCTCCTCGCGTACGAGCCGCTCGGAGACGTCGGTCACGACGAGCCGCGCTACCTGCTGCACCAGCGCGGGAGCCAGCTCGCGCACCAGCCGGTCAGCCGCCTCCGAGGCCGCCGCTGGCGCCAGCCGCTCAACTGCCGCCGCGGCGGAGGCGGCCGAGACCTCGGCGAGATCGTCGACGCGCGCCGAAACCAGAGCTTGCACGGCGGCGGCATGGCGCGCATCGCCGCTCCAGATGGCCGCCACCCGGGCGGCCACGCGTTCGAGGTCGTCGTCGCACAGGACCATTGGGGCTTCGTCGCGCGACGCATCCCGCATCGCAGTGTCAGGGGCCGGGTCTGGAGCGTCGGCCGCGGGTGTCGCGTCGCCCAGGCTGGCCGCGACCTGCGGCGTCAACGACTGCGGCGGACGCGGAGCCCTGGCTGTCCGAAGCACGTCGCGGATGGCATCGATGAGTTGCAGCGAGTCGAGTGGCTTCCGAATCACTCCGCG
Source organism: Acidobacteriota bacterium (assembly GCA_031378585.1). Lineage (GTDB taxonomy): Bacteria > Acidobacteriota > Vicinamibacteria > Vicinamibacterales > UBA2999 > CADEFD01. The sequence goes on from JANNEJ010001059.1 coordinate 4,743, forward strand.
TACGTCGGCGTCGGCCATGGCCGCCGCGTCGACCGGGTCACTCTGCCCCGCCATGAGGAGCACCGCCGCCGGGCGAGCACCCGCCGTCGCCTGCACGTGCCGGGCCACCGCCAGGCCGTCGGGCGGCGCCATGCTCGCATCCGCCAGGACCACGGCCGCCGGCGCGGCGTCCCACGCCTCGACGCCCTCCTGCCCGCTCGCAGACAGGACCAGATCGACCGCCTGGTCCGCGAAGGTCATCTCGATGACCCGGCGGGTGATGCGACTCTCAGAAACGACCAGCACACGCGGCGTCACGACGGTCATGGCTCAGACCCTCCAACCGCCGAATCGGTGCAAGCTTCGGGCCGTCAGGCGTCGCTGCGGGTGCGCACGTGAGTGTTGATGAAGTCCACAATCGCCTGCATCGGCGTTCCGGGAATGAACACACCGGTGATGCCCATGGCGTGCAATTTCGCGAGGTCCTGCTCGGGAATGATGCCGCCCACCACCACGAGCACGTCGTCGAGGCCCTGCGCCTTCAGGAGCGACACCACCTTCGGACAGATGTGCATGTGCGCGCCTGACAGAATCGACAGTCCGATCACGTCTGCGTCTTCCTGCAGGGCCGCGTTCACGATCATCTCGGGCGTCTGCCGCAAGCCGGTATAGATGACCTCCATCCCGGCGTCGCGCAAGGCTCGGGCGATCACCTTGGCTCCCCGGTCGTGCCCATCGAGCCCGGGCTTGGCGATGACGACGCGAATCTTTCTGTCCATCGGCTCTTTCGCGAGGCCGCGCGGCCGAGCACCCGCCCAAGCCCCCAGCCCCTAGTCCCCAGCCTCTAAATGATCGGTGTCTCTTCCCACTCGCCCCAGACGTCACGCAAGGCATCACACATCTCGCCAACCGTGGCATACGCCCGAACGCAGGCCAGCAGTGGCTCCATTGTATTGGTGGTACCGCGCGCCGCCAGCTTGAGCACGTCGAGCGTGCGGGCCACGGTCGCATTGTCGCGCGTTGCCTTCAGGTGCGCGAGCCGAGCCAGTTGCGTCTCGCACGCGGTGTCGTCGAGGTAGAGAATCGGAATCGGCGGGTCGTGCTCCTGCACGAACTCGTTCACCCCGACGATCACTTTCTCCCTGCGCTCGACGGCCTGCTGGAACCGGTACGACGCTTCCGCGATTTCCTGTTGTGGATAGCCGAGCTCGATGGCCTCGACCATCCCGCCCATGCGATCGATCGTGTCCCAGTACTTCAGGGTGCCCTGTTCCATCTCTCGCGTGAGCGCCTCGACGAAGTACGACCCGCCGAGCGGATCGACCACAACGGCGGCGCCGCTCTCGTGTGCGATCACTTGCTGTGTACGAAGCGCAATGGTCACCGCCTCTTTGGTCGGCAGTGACAGCGCCTCATCAAGCGAGTTGGTGTGCAGCGAGTTGGTGCCGCCGAGCACGGCCGCCAGGGCCTGCAGGGCCGTCCGTACGACGTTGTTGTAGGGTTGCTGCGCGGTCAGCGACACGCCAGCGGTCTGCGTGTGGAACCGCAGCTGCCACGAACGGGGATCGGTGGCACCGAAGCGCGTGCGCATCGCCTCGGCCCACAACTTGCGGGCGGCACGGAACTTGGCGATCTCCTCGAAGAAGTCGCTATGCGAGTTGAAGAAAAACGAGATGCGCGGCACGAACTCGTCCACCTTCAGCCCCGCGTCGATCCCGTACTGAACGTATTCGAGGCCGTCACGCAACGTGAAGGCCAGTTCCTGCAGGGCCGTGGAGCCAGCCTCGCGGATGTGATATCCGCTCACCGAGATCGTATTCCACCTCGGCACCTCGCGCGCGCAGAACCGGAAGATGTCGGTAATGAGACGCATCGAGGGCCGCGGCGGAAAGATGTATTCCTTCTGCGCGATGAACTCCTTGAGGATGTCGTTCTGAATCGTGCCCGAGATCTTCCGCCAGTCGGCGCCCTGCTGTTCGGCGACGACCAGATACATTGCAAAGATCATCGGCGCCGGCGAGTTGATGGTCATCGACGTCGTGATGTCGCCAAGGGCGATGCCGTCAAACAGCCGTTCCATGTCGGCCAGCGAGGTGATGTTGACGCCACACTTGCCCACTTCGCCGAGCGACAGTTCGTGATCGGGGTCGCGGCCCATCAGCGTGGGCAGATCGAAGGCCACGCTCAGGCCGGTGCCGCCGGCGGCCACCAGTTCCTTGTACCGCGCGTTGGTCTCTTCCGGCGTGCCGAACCCGGCAAACTGCCGCATCGTCCAGAGCTTGCCGCGATAGCCGCTCGGGTGGATGCCACGCACGTAGGGGTATTCGCCCGGATTGCCGATGTCTCTGGCGTAGTCGAGGCCGGCCACGTCCTCTGCCGCGTACAGGCGCTCGACACTCCGACCGGAGATGGTGGTAAACGGGCCGCTGCGCTCGGGAGCCCTCTTCAAGGCGGGTTCCAGCACCTCGCTGGCCCACCGTGCCTTGTCGCTAGAAGGGTTTTCCACCGCGTCGGACATCACACGCAGTATACGAGGATCGGATCCAACGGACCGCGGCTCACGGGCCGTCCATGCGTCTACCGTGAAGGCCGACGCAGATACATATCGCGAGGGCATTAGTAGGATTCGCAATTGACATCTGCTCGCGACCCGGGCTAATTTTGAGCGTTTATTCCGCCCGCTTGCGACGCCGTCTTCTGGCGCCGGGCGACACGAGGTTCACTGAGTATGGCGACACACGGTACCGTCTTCGGGGCAATGCTTCAGGAGTTCGAGGGGGCCGCGCGGATACTGAACCTCGATCCTGGCATCTGGCAGATCCTGACTCACCCGAAACGCCAGATCGTCGTCTCGTGCCCTATTCAGCGGGACAGCGGACAGATCGAGGTCTTCACCGGCTACCGGGTGCAATACAACATCACGCTCGGGCCCGCCAAGGGCGGCATTCGCTATCACCCAGGCGTGACGCTCGACGAAGTGACGGCCCTGGCCGCCTGGATGACCTGGAAGTGCGCCGTGGCGCAGGTGCCGTTTGGTGGCGGCAAGGGCGGCATCATCTGCGACCCTTCCACGATGTCGAGGCGGGAGATCGAGGCCCTGACCCGTCGCTACACCGCCGAGATCATCGACGCGATCGGACCCGAGAAGGATGTGCCGGCGCCTGACGTCAACACCGATGCGCAGATCATGGCGTGGTTCATGGACACCTACTCCATGCACGTCGGGCACACGGCCACGGCGGTCGTCACCGGCAAGCCGGTCGAGATGGGCGGCTCGCTCGGCAGGCGCGAGGCGACGGGACGCGGCGTGATGATCATCGCGCGCGAATCGGCCAAGCACCTCGGCTTCGAACTCAAGGGGTCCACGGTCGCCGTCCAGGGCTTCGGCAACGTGGGATCGATCGGCGCCGAGTTGATGCACGAGCAGGGCGCGAAGATCCTCGCCGCGACCGACTGGAAGGGCGGCGTCTACAACCCGAAGGGCC
>JANNEJ010000020.1:0-3417 GCA_031378585.1 Acidobacteriota bacterium
AGAACTGTAACGCAGATACTGCGTTGTTTCGGCCCGCGCTGCTGTGCGGAAACGGCCATAGCGGCGTGGCAGGACCGAGATCCGCGGCGTCGGCGATTGTCACGGTGACAGGCCTCGTGACAGACCGGAATGTCACGGTGACAGGCCCCGTGACAGACGGAGACACGAGGGCGGACCCCCGACCCGCGCCCCCCGACCGCGCCCCGCGACCCCAGGTCCGAGACCGGTGTCCCGCATCGTCCAGATGCGTTTCCGCTATGATCTTCATTGGTCCGCGCGTGGGTGGGCCTGGGAGGATTCCATGGGGTGTACGCGTCGTAGTGTTCGAGTGGCCGTGCTTATCGCGAGCATGGCGTGGGTGATGTCGGTCGGGCCTGCGCTGGCCCAGCACGACATGCCGATGGGCGCGTCGGCCGCCACGGCGAAGCCCGGCGCCGCGGGCACGATGGAACTGCCCAAGTACGTCGCCGATCCGATCCCGCTTTATTCCGTCGGCCTCGGCACCTTCACCCGCAAGATCTCGTCCTCCAACTACGAAGCCCAGAAGTTCTTCGACCAGGGCTTCCAGATGATGTATTCCTTCGCGAAGCTCGACGCCGTGCGCTCGTTCCGCGAATCGTGGAAGCGCGATCCGAGCTGCGCGATCTGCTACTGGGGCGAGGCATGGGCCTGGGGCTCGTATCTGAACGGCCCGATGCTGCCCGAGCACTCGCCGTTTGCCTACGCCGCGCTGCAGAAGGCCCTGGCCCTGCGCGCCACCGCTGCGCCGTGGGAGAAGGCCTTCATCGAGGCGATGCAGGCCCGCTACGTGAAGGACTTCGTTCCCAAGCAGCGCATGGATCAGGAGAGAGCCTACGCCGAGGCGATTCGCAAGGTGGCGGAGCAGTTCCCCGACGACCTCGACGCGGCGACCCTCTACGGCGACGCGCTCTTCCTGCTCGAACCGCGCCGCGGTACGCGCGACCTCAACGATCCCAACGTGCAGCGTCTACACAAGGTGCTCGAGGGCGTGCTGGCGAAAGACATCAAGCACCCCGGTGCCTGTCATCTCTACGTGCACGCCACCGAGTCGACTGTGGACCCCGGCAAGGCCGCTCCCTGCGCCGAGTTCCTTGGCAGCGTGGTGCCCGGAGCGAGCCACATGAACCACATGCCCTCGCACACCTGGAACGAGATCGGCCGCTGGAACGACGGCGTGCGTGCGAACCTGCAGGCGTGGCACTCCGACCTCAAGGCTGGCATCGGCGAAGGCTTCGCCATCTATCCCGACCACAACCTGCATATGCTGCTCTTTGCCGCGTCCAACGACAGCCAGGGTGCGATCGCCACGCAGGCCGGCAAGGATTACGCCCGCAGCACCGGCGACACCATGTACCAGGTGCTCACGCTGCTGCGCTTCGGCCGGTTCGATGAAATCCTCGAGATCACCAAGCGTCCCGAGCGCGACGTGAACGGCGGCATGTGGGACTTCGCCCAGGGCTACGCGCGACTGCGGAAGGGCGAGATCGACTACGCGAAGCTCTACCTGACGCGCGTGCAGAAAGGCGCGACCTCGAAGCAGGACTTCCGCCAGCATCCGGCGAGCACCCTGCTGGGCATTGCCGCCAACATTCTCGAGGGCGAGATCCTGCGCAGCGTCGGCGACAAGCCGGGCGCGCTGGCGAAGTTCGAGGCGGCCGTGAAGCTCGACGACGCGATCATCTATGACGAACCCGAACCGCTGCCGTTTGACGCGCGGCACTGGCTGGGCGCGATGCAGCTCGACGCCGGCCTGCCGGCCGAGGCCGAGGCCACGTATCGCACCGAGCTTGCGGAGCACCCGAACAACGGCTGGTCGCTGCTCGGCCTGCAGCAGTCGCTGAAAGGGCAGGGTAAAGCCACCGCAGAGATCGACGCGCAACTCGCGAAGGCGTGGGCGCGCACCGACACCTGGATTCGCGCCTCGCGCTTCTAGTGGCTTACGCTTAGACCGATATGGAGCCCGGTGAGCGCACTCGCCGGGCCCTTGCTCTGTACCGCTTCGGGTACTCACCCCGGTGCCACCTATCTCGCCCCTGAGGGTTCAGACCCCTCTGGAGGTCCTCGCGGTCCTCGAGGTGCTAGCATGCCGCGTTATGACCGAGATCCCACGTCGCGAATTGCTCACGCATGCGCTGGCGCTAGCCGGCGTCTCCGCGGTGACCGGAACCCGAGCCGCAGCGTCACCCTTGTCGGCGCCCCTGGACGAGACGCCCGCGGCATCCGCGCCCGCCGCGCAAGCCCCGGTCGCATCCGCGCCCATCGACACGCTGCGCTTCTTCCCCGGCTTCACCCGGGAACGCGTGCGAACCACCGGGGCCGAGATCCACGTGCTGAAGGGCGGATCCGGTCCGCCCGTGCTGCTGCTGCACGGCGCGCCGCAGACGCACATCTCGTGGCGGCTCGTGGCGCCCGAGCTGGCCAAGACCCACACCGTCGTCGTGCCCGACCTGCGCGGCTACGGCGACAGCAGCAAGCCGGCCGATGGCGAGAACCACGTCAACTACTCCAAGCGCGCGATGGCGCTCGACCAGGTCGAGGTCATGCGCCACTTCGGCTTCGAGCAGTTCCCGGTCATCGGTCACGACCGCGGCGCGCGCGTTGGCCACCGCCTCGCGCTCGATCATCCCAAGCGCGTCACGAAGCTGGCGCTGCTCGACATCCTGCCCACCTACTATCTCTACACGCACGTCACGCTGGAGTTCATCCAGGCGTACTTTCACTGGTTCAACTACGTGCGCGCCGCGCCCGGGCCCGAAGACCAGCTCAAGGCGCAGTACGACGCGCAGGCGGCCAAGGCCACGACCGACGTGCAGCGCGAGTACATGCGCGTCTACACCGACATGGCCAACCTGCACGGCATGTGCGAAGACTACCGGGCGAGTGCGTCCATCGACCTCACGCACGACGCCGCGGACCTGCCCACGAAGGTCGCGTGTCCGGTGCTGGCGCTCTGGGCTACGAAGGGGCCGATGGGACGGCTCTACGACGTGCTGGCCGTGTGGCGCGAGCGCGCCACGCAGGTGACTGGCAAGGCGATGCCGGCCGGACACAACATCCAGGAAGACGCCCCCGCCGAGACCCTGGCCGAGATTCGCGCGTTCCTCGCGTAACGACGGCGTCCAGTGCCGGGCCGAGGCGCTCGGCGGGGCACGCTGCCCGTCTAGCGCACGGTGGCGTTCGGCGTGAGTGCACGAGGCCAGTTCAGCACCACGTCGATCTCTGTGGCGGCCGTGGCCACCGCCCCGTTTGAGGCTCGTCGTTCGGAACCTCCAATCACGCCGACGAGCCGGAGACCATCGGGCATCACGTCGTGGTTGCGGAGAGACGAGGCAATCGTGGTCGCCAATAAGCCACGCGGCAACTCGCGGGCCTGGCCGAAGCGGAACGACGGAGCCG
>JANNEJ010000037.1:0-2738 GCA_031378585.1 Acidobacteriota bacterium
GTATGGGACTGACGGCTACGCGCGCGCGGCCGGACGGCGCCGCGATTCCAGCACGCGCCTCACTGCCCTGTCGAACCGGTCCTGCAGCGGCTTGCGCGCCTCGGCCGGCACCGGCCCCAACCGCAGCCACGCCGATTGCGCACTGCGCAGTTCCTGGTCGGCCGCGCGCTGCCGCGCTTCTTCGGCCTGCTTATTGGCCCCGGCGCCCATGGTGTTGGCCGCCAGCGCTTCGCGCCACTGGCGCGCGAGCAGCTCCGCCGGTGACATCGCCGCCGTGGGCTTGGCCGCACCGCCGCCGTCATTTGGCGCCAGCGCTTCCACCTTCGCGCACAGCTTCTCCATGCGCTTGGCCGTGGCGGCCGGGTCGAGGTCGCCACCGATGAACGCCGCCGGCCACCGCGTGACGAGCGCCAGCAGCGCCGCGTTCACGCGCTCGGCCAGCGGGGCCAGCACGTGTCGCGGCAGTTCGGGGCCCTGCAGCCAGCGCGCGCGCGCCGCCTGCACCTTGTTGTAGAGGTCGTCGGGCATCGGCGCGTCGTCGGCCGGCACCAGCGCTTCGATCTCAGCCACGGAGGTGTCGCGATCGACGAACTTGGTCTGAATCGCTTCCTGGTCGCGGTTCTTGAAGCGCTCGAAGAAGAGGTCGCACGAGGCGCGGAAGCGTTCCCACACCTGGTCGGACTTGCTCTTCTTCACCGGGCCAATGGTCTTCCACTCGACCTGCAGCGTCTTGAGCCGTGCCGACGCCTGCTCCCAGTTGGTCGACTGAGCCAGCTGTTCGGCTTCGGTGATCAGGGCTTCCTTGCGCGAGAGGTTCTCACCCCAGTCCTGCTTGCGCTGCTTCATGTCGGCCTGACGCCGGGTGAAGAACGCGTCGCACGCCTTGCGGAACCGTTCCCACACGGCCTTCTCACGGCCGCGGGTGACCGGGCCAATCGCCTTCCACTCGGCCTGCAGTATCTTCATGGCGTCGGCCGTGCGGACCCAATCGGTCGACTCCGAGAGCGCCTCGGCGCTCACGCACAGCTCTTCCTTCTTCTTCAGCGCCTCCTGGCGTTCGCCCGCCTGCTGCGCGAAGAAGTCCTTGCACTTGTCGTAGACCTGCGTCTGCGCGGCCTTGAAGCGGGTCCAGAGCACTTCGCCCTGCGACCGGGGCGCGGCCGCCACGGGCTTCCACTTCTCCTGCAGCGCGCGCATCTCTTCGGCGGTCTTGGCCGGATCGGCTTCGGCCAGCGGAATCAGCGCTTCCATCCTCGTGCAGAGCTCTTCCTGCACCTGCACGTTGGCCCAGCGCTTCCACTCTTCGGCGTTCCGCAGCTCTTCGAGCCGCGGCTGCACCGCCGCGCGCACGGCCTGCAGTCGCACGGTGACGTCTTCGCGGTCCTGCGGCGTGGGCACCGGGCCCATCGTGCCGACCGCCAGCTTCACGTCCTTGATGATCGTGTCGGCGTCCTTGAGCGACAACGACTCGGCGGCCGCACGCTTTTCGAGCGCCTGCACGGCGGCCTGCAGCCGTTGCAGGTTGTCCTGCTGCTGCTGCTGCTTGCCGACCCGCACGTCACCTTCCCGCACTTCAAAGGTGGCCGCCGCGGCAGCAAACCGCTCCGCCAGACTGGCCTCGACGTCGCCGGTGCGCAGGATCGCCTGCCACTTGCGGCGCAGCGCCTGCCACTGCGACCGCACGGCTGCGTACTCCGCTGCCACCAGGGCTTCCACGTCGGTGACCACCTGCGGCGCCTGCTCGCGCAGTTCGCGCGTGTGCTGCGCCTGTTCGTGACGGCGCTCGGCCGCCTTGCAGGCCTCGTCGAACCGCCGCTGCACGTCGGCCGCCCAGGCGTCTGGCATGGCCGGAAGCGCGGTCCACGCCTCGCGCGCAGCCACCAGGCCATCAGGCATCGCGTCGGCCGACAGGCCCTCGACCTGCTCGCAGAGCTGCAGCCGATCGGCCTGGTCCTGGCGCAGCGCCGCCGCCAGTCGAGCGGCCTCGGACCTGGCGGCTTCTTCGGCCGCCAGTACGGCGCGCACGCGGTCGGACAGCGCTTCGAACTCGGCCACGATGCCCGGATCCACTTCGGCATCGGCCAGCAGTTCCACCCAGGCCACGCGCGCGGCGGCATAGCCGTCGCGCACCGCCGCCAGGTCACTATTGCCCGAGAGCCCGTCCATCTGTTGACGCAGAGCGCGCGCCGCGTCTTGATCCGCTTCGCGATATTCGACCGCGGGAGCCGTCATGTCGACGACGGGCGCCGTCATGGCCGCCAGCAACGTCTTGGCACGCTTGGCCACGGCCCGCGTCTTGGCGCGCTGCGCGACGACGCCGAGCCGCTCGGCCGATGGGGCATCGAGACGGTCCAGCGCGGCGACAGCCGCGTCGGCATGCTCGCCGTTCACGGCCACGGCCTCCAGTTCCGCCTGGTCGGTCAGACGCTCGAGCGCCAGCAACCGCGTGCCGGCATCGGAGGCATGACGGGCAATGCCGCCCAGGGCCTTCGCCTCGAACAACAAGGCCACGGCCGCATGGCGGCTGGTCTCGGGCGCGGTCGACCTTGCCAGCGACGCCAGCTCGCGGTGACGCCCCAGGGCGCCAAGCGCAGCCGCCGCGCGCGCGCTCGACCCGGCATCGCCAGCAAGCGTCACCAACCGCTGCACGGCTGCATCGCGCGTGCCTGGGTCGCTGTCGTTGCGCGTGACGGCCGCCAGCGTGTCGGCATCACTGATGCGGGCCACGGCCGCTCGGC
>JANNEJ010000105.1:0-2164 GCA_031378585.1 Acidobacteriota bacterium
CCCTTCTCGATCTCGCGCCGGCGCAGCGGCAGATAGCCGCCGCGGTAGCCGCGAATCTGCTCGGCCATGCCGGGCACGGTCTCGAAGTCCTCTTTCAGGTAGGTGGTGAGGATCTCGGTGGCCAGCCGGCTCTGGGCGAACACGATCACCTGCAGGTTGCGCCGCAGGAACTCCCCCGCCACGCGCCGCGCTTCCGCCAGGTACGAGCGGCGGATGCCCAGCTCGCGGTTCACGACCGGCGGGTTCACGAACACGATGAACTTCTCGCCGCGCGGCGCCCCGCTCTCGCTGATGTGCGAGAACGGCCGCTCGGCCAGGCGCTCGGCCAGCTCGCGCGGATTGGCGATGGTCGCCGACGAGCAGATGAACTGCGGGTGCGAGCCGTAGTGGGCGCAGATCCGCTGCAGGCGGCGCAGCACGTTACAAAGATGGCTGCCGAACACACCGCGGTAGGCATGCAGCTCGTCGACGACCACGTACTTCAGGTTCTCGAAGAGCTTCGCCCAGCGCGGGTGGTGCGGCAGGATGCCCGCGTGCAGCATGTCGGGGTTCGTCAGCGCGATGTGCGCCCGCGCGCGAATCGTCTTGCGTGCATCGGCGGGGGTGTCGCCGTCGTAGGTGTGCACGCCGATGTCGTCGGCGCCCTCGGCGCTGATGAGCGCAGTGAGCTCGTGCAGCTCGGCCATCTGGTCTTGCGCGAGGGCCTTGGTCGGGAAGAGATACAGCGCGCGCGAGCCGCTGTCCTTCAGAATGGCGTCGAGCACGGGCAGGTTGTAGCAAAGCGTCTTGCCCGACGCCGTGGGCGTCGTCACCACGATGTGCTCGCCTGCCGATACGCGCTGATACGCCTCGGCCTGGTGGCAGTAAAGCTGGCGCAGGCCACGCGTTTCAAGGGCCGCCTTCAGCCGCGGATCGAGACCGTCTGGATAGGGCTCGAACTTCGCCTCGACCGGCGCGAGCCGCCGCACCGCCGTGATGACGCCGTCGGGCGTGTCGGCACGCTCGAGCCACGGGCCAGGCGCCAGGTGTTCGAGCGCGCCCCGCAGGGCAAGGTCCTTGCGCTCGACAAGCGAGGTGGAGGCGGGTAGCGAGGGCATCGGTTGGGCGGCCATGGGCAAATCCGGGGGGACCCGGGCATCGTACTCGGGGGGCTGAAGACGATCAACAGGCGAAAGTGACTTGTAACGGAGTGACTTGTAACGGGGCCTGTCACCGTGACAAATTCCCCGCTGCAGTTTCTGCGGCGACTTGCCCGCCCATTCGGTGCCCGCAGCCACGTCGGGTCATTCAACGGCGTCTACCGGCGCTCCTGTGCGCACGTCCACAGACCTGATCGCAGAATCTACAACATGGACAGTTGTCACGGTGACAGGCCCCGTTACAAATCAGTCCCGCAACGCCGCAAGCGGCTCGACGACCAGGCGCGTGACGATGTCGATGAGCTGCCGGCGGTGGTCACGGCGTTCCTCGCTCACGTCGGGCAACGAGGTCGTCACGATCACCAGCTGCAGGTCCGGCACCACGAACGCGTACTGGCCACCGTACCCCCACGCGAAACACGTGTCGTACCCCGCCAGTCGGTGCACCCACCAGCCGTAGCCGTATTGGCGATCGCGCAAGGGGTCGACCCGTCCACCAGGGCCGACACCTCGCGCCCACTCGGGCAGTTCCCGCGGGCGGCCCTCGCACGACTTCCGCACCCACGCTTCGGGCAGCACCTGCCGCCCGTTCGCGCGGCCGCCGTTCAGATACAGCTCGGCGAAAGCCAGCAACTGCCGCGACGTCATCAGCATGTCGTTGCCGCCGAAGTAGATGCCTTGCGGATCGCGCGGCCAGGGCGGCAGGCGGAAGCCAAGCGGCGCGGCCAGCACGTCGTTGGCGAAGCTCAACGTCGTCCGGCCGGTGGCTTTGGTCAGCATGGCCGACAGCAAGTGGGTGTTGCCCGTGCTGTAGTCCATTGACGCTCCTGGCGCAGCCGCCATCGGACGCGAGAGCGCGTGCTGGACCCAGTTGGCGCTCGTGACCCAGGCGCCGTATTGGCGGCCGCTCGTGCCCTCGAGTCCAGACCGCATCGTAAGCAGATCCTCTACCGTGATGCTCCGCCTGGCGCGGTCGGGTGACGCGTTCAGATCCGGGAAGTAGGTGGCGATGGGCTCACGCACAC
>JANNEJ010000122.1:0-4384 GCA_031378585.1 Acidobacteriota bacterium
GCGGCGAGAAGTCGAGCGGCCACGGCCGCGAGAAGGGCTTCGAGGCGCTGCTCGGCTTCACCGTGCTCAAGACGATCGCCATCAAGCACGGCTAACGCGCTCACACGACCGCCACCTTCACGTTGTGAATCGGCGGCAGCGAATCAAACAGGCAGTCCCACTGCTCACCACCCTCTCTACCGACCCAGAGCTGCCCGGTCGTGGTGCCGAAGTACAGCGCGGGCGCCGCGAGCCGGTCGATGTCCATCGCGTCGCGCAGCACGGTGACGTGACTGTGCTTCTTCGGGAGACCCTTGGCCAGTCGGATCCACGAGCCGCCTCCGTTCTCGCTGCGCCACACCGCGGGCGCACCGCCAGGACAGGTGCGAGTCTCGGGTTCGAGCGGCATCACGTACACGACGTCGGGGTCGTGGGGATGGACGACGATGGGAAACCCGAAATCCGACGGCAGACCCTTGGCAATCGACCGCCACGAGCGCCCATGGTCGTCGCTGCGGAGCACGCCGATGTCGGGCCGTGGTCCGCCGGGTCCGGTCCAGTCTGCCCAGCCGCCGTGGTTCTGCATGTAGAGCCGCCCAGGGGCGTCGTCGTGTCGCACCATCTTGTGCACGCACTGACCGAACTCGGGGTAGGGATCCGGAGCAAACCCGGCGCCGACGCCGTGATTGGACGCGGTAAACGTGTCGCCGCCGTCTTCGCTCAGGTAGTGGCCGCCGGTTGAAATCCCCAGGTGCACGCGGTTCCCATCGCGGATGATCGTGTGCATGCAGAGCCCGCCGCCGCCAGGCTGCCACTTCCGCGCGTGCGCGTGGTTGCTGATGCCCGAGACCAACTCCCACGAGTCGCCGCCGTCACGACTCCGGAAAAGCGACGCCGGCTCCACGCCGCACCAGAGCTCCTTCTTGCCGCCGCCCGCCTCGAGGGACCAGATGTTGGCCAGCGCGCGACCGTCGCCTTTGGGAAACGCCGGCGCCGACTTGGTCTCCTTGAAGCTCTTCCCCAAGTCGGTTGACCGCAGGATCTTCATGCCGAAGAACGGATTGCAACTCGAGGCATAGAGCCGCGGTGTGCCGCGCGTGTCGATCAGGGTGGCATACACCGGGACACCCGGACCAAACGGTCCCCGCAGGGTGAAGCTGCGCCGCGCCACGGCGGCCTCGGCCACGAACATCCCCTTCTTGGTGCCGATCGTGAGCACAACTCGGTCCGTCATCTCACCCTCCTGACACGGCCGGCAGGATCGTCACGACGTCGCCAGGTGCGAGCGCGGTGTCAGTCCCGTCGAGGTCGCGTGCGTTGTCTGCATTCACGAAGATGTTCAAGTGCTTTCGCACGGCACCAGTCTCGTCGCAGATGTTCCGGTACAGAGCGCCCTGATACCGTTCGAGGCTGTCGAGCGCCGCGCGCACCGACGGCGCTGCAAGCGATAGTTCCGTCACACCGTCGCAATACGCTCGCAACGGGCCTGGGACAAAGACCGTGATAATTGGCACCGGGCCCATCTTCGAATCAAAATAGCTCCAGGCGTGAACCGTTGCAACCGAGAACTCGGTGCATCTACCACGGGCCTAAGGAGCGGCAGGATGTCGACCTCGATTGACGCCTCGGCGTTCGCCACTCTGGCCAAGGCCACCACGGCTACGCTGACGACGATTCTGTTGAAGCAGGGCCTGCGTAACGTCTGGATCCGCGGCGCGTGTCCGCTCGCCGACGGCCAGCCGCGCATCGTCGGACGCGCCTTCACCGTGCGCTTCATTCCGGCGCGCGAAGACCTGGCCACACCCGCCTCGTGGAGCTCGCCGATCTCGACCCGCGCCGCCATCGAGGACATGCCGGCCGGCTGCGTCGCGGTCGTGGACGCAAATGGCGTGCGGGACGCCGGGTTCTGGGGTGACATCCTGTGCGCCCGTATGGCCATGCGCGGTGTTGCCGGCCTGGTGAGCGACGGCGTGGTCCGCGATCGCGCCGGCGTGCTGTCGACCGGCCTGCCGGTGTGGGCGGCTGGGGCAGCGGCGCCCCCATCGGTCGCGGCACTCACCTTCGTGGACTGGCAGAAGCCCGTGGGCTGCGGCGGCGTGGCCGTCTTTCCCGACGACGTGATTGTGGCCGACGGCGACGGAGCGGTCGTGATTCCGGCCGCCCTGGTCGAGGAAGTGGCCGCCCTGGCGGTCGAACAGGAACGCCTCGAGGACTGGATCATGGGCCAGGTCAAGGGCGGCGCCGCCCTGCCGGGGTTGTATCCCCCCAACGCCGAGAACAAGGCCCTCTACGACGCCACGAAATCCCGTCCGTAGTCGGCAGGCCGCCGATCACCCGCCGTGGTCACGAAGTTATCCCTGGCCCGCACGCCCGACAGACAGCCCGCCACTTTGACCCGCCCGCCGTACACGCGCCAGCACGTCCGCGCCGCGCTCGAACCCCGCGAGGTCTACGCCGACATCCCGGGGCGCGCCCCCAGAACTGCCAAGCACCCAGGGTCACGGCCAAGGGTGACTGCGGGTGCGGAGTCCTTACCGTGGTAATGTCGATGCATGGCGATGGCTCAATCGAAGCTGACGGCGCAAGGCCAGATCTCGGTTCCGGCTCAGGTTCGGCGAAAGCTTGGCATCGGCCCAGGCTCGGTCTTGGAGTGGGACGATAGCGGTGAGCAGGTCGTGGTTCGCCGCGTCGGGCGGTACACGTCGGAGGACCTGCACCGGTCGTTGTTTCCGACGCCTCCTAGGCCCAGAACGTTGGCGGAACTGAAGGCGGGCGTGCCTCGCGACATCCAAAGGCGCCGTCGTGCGAGCCGTTGATACGAACATTCTGGTTCGCCTCGCGACGCGGGATGACGCGAAGCAGGTGGCGACGGCCGAGGCCTTCGTCGCACACGGGGCCTGGGTGCCGCATCTTGTGCTCGCGGAAGCGATGGGGGTTCTGCGCTCGGTTTACGATCGCAGGCCGGAGGACATCGCCTCGGCGATCGACTTGCTTCTCAACCACGTGCACCTGACGCTACAGGATGCGGACGCCGTGGCTGCTGCCGTGACGACCTTTCGCAGACGGCCAGCCTTGGGCTTTTCATATTGCTTGGTGTTGGAGGTTGCGCGAAAAGCTGGTCACTTGCCCCTCGGCACGTTCGACCGCGATTTCGGCATCCTTGCTGACGTCGAGAGACTGTGACTCCGCAACGTGCGGAGGGCTGCGCTGCAGCCGAGGGCACGCGTGATCGCGAGCGCACTGCGGCTGATGCCTGACGTTGGGCCGAACGATCGCCTCCCTCCACGACTTGTTCCAACCGCGCTCCGTATCGACTGGACCCGGAGGGGCGTGGGCCTGGCAGTCATGATCCTCAGGGCATCCGATGTCTCCTGAGGTCAGGTTCGCTGCGCTGGTTGGCGTGTCGCTGCTTCTCCTCTGCAGCGCCAGCTATCACCGATACGAATCGTTCGAGTTCCGACGGCCACCGTGCCGTGGGAGGTCGGGGGCAGGGTCTGAGAAGGCGTGTCATCGTCCGGGCGGCGACCGCCCACGTGCTCCCGGCGCCACGCAGGCCTCGGGCGCCTCAGCGGCCCGGGGCTCGCAGCACTTTGATCCACGCCACTTCCAGCGCGAACGGGCCGGGTGTCTTCTCGGCCAGCAGGAAGCCGATCGACGTGACGCGGCCGGGGTCCACCGCGACAGCCCCGCGGATCACCCGACCGAACGAGGTGGCCTCGAAGCGGTCCAGCGGGATGCGCACCTCGATCCACTCTCCGGTGCCGGTCTGCGCCGGTGCCCTGTACGAGAAGGCCATCGTCCGCTCGGCCGTGTAGAGATTCAACTGGTACTCACGCCCGTCGCCACGAACCCGTGCGACCAGCGTATCGCCAGTCTGCAGTCCGAGTGTCCGGGGCCGGGATCGCACCGAGGCGAATCCCCCGTTGTTCTCCAGCGAGAGGGTCCCGTAGAACTCCAGGGCTGGCGTTCGGTGATTCTGAAGCGGCCGTCGGACACACCGCCCATCACGCCGTCGTTCACGTCCTGCCACGCAGCGGCCGCGTCGGGCGACGCGAACGCAAACAGCGTGACCTGAGGGTTCTGAGCCATCGACGGCACTCCCGTCAGAGCGACCAGAGCTGAGACCACCATCGCGCGACTCATCCGACGGGGCTTGACGACGGTCCGCTGCCGGTCGGACGCGTGCGGTGCGTATTCCGGCCATCGTGATCGCCGAGTCGGGCCAAGCTGATCACTCCGCGGAGCGAAGCGACGCGGTGGTCAGCGCATTACGAGATCTCCTTCCGTCAGGGCCGACATCTTACTGGCTCTTGTTGTGTTCGTGCAGGTGCATGAGGACGAGGGCCTGTGGAGCGTTGTGGGCGGCACAGTCTGTGCGCCTTCCAAGGACCTGTGGGCCCCGCGC
>JANNEJ010000134.1:0-2351 GCA_031378585.1 Acidobacteriota bacterium
CCACGCACACGCGGGGCGCACGCACGCGCCCAAGCGATGGGTCACGGCGCCTTCGGCCTGGAGCGGCGCGTCGCCGTGGCAGCGTCGAAATACCGCACGCCGCTCACCACGGTGACGCGCGCCTCCGCGGTGTACAGCGCCTCGCCCAAAGACCGGTCGAGGGCCACCGTGCTCGAGGCCTCGCCTGGTCGGCTACCGCGCGGCCACGTGCGCAGCGCCTCTTCGATGACGCGGCCGTCGAAGGTCACGCCGGGCGGTGCGATGCCCGACAGCCGCAGCAGCGTTGGGGTGATGTCCACATTGCCCGTGGCGGTCGCGCTCGTCGCCGACTCCCGGAAGTCGGGGCCCGCCGCGATGAGCGTGTTCGCCACCTCGTAGCGGCTGGTGCTGCCGTGGCCCGCGCGGCCCGACGCCGACGCTGTGCCCGGAAGCCCAGTGCCATCGCCCTCAGCCCACGCGGCAGAGACGAGAATGTCGCCCGACCGCGGGTGCGCCCAACCGATGCTGTCGAACGACAGCGTGCCGGCCACTCGCCCGGTCAGGTCGCCTGGCGCTCGTGCAGCGGTAAAGATTGCGCCTGCCGCTGGCGCCTGCTGCAGCGCCTCGACGACAGCCCTTACCCGCGCCTCGTCCCGCGCCCCACGAAAGTGGATGGCGCCGCCTGCCGTCACGATATCGGGCGTGCCATCAGGCATGGGCTGCACGAACGGCTTCACCAGCGCCGGCAGGTCGAACCCGCCCGTATGCGTCGAGAACCCGTGGTCAGACGTGACGATGAGATTGGTCGCCGCGAGCCGCCCCTGAGCCCGCAGCCAGTCCTCGATGCGCCCGATTTCCTCGTCCACTGCGGTCAGTGACTCACGCGTGGCCGGCGCGTCCAGTCCCCGCGCGTGCGCCGTCGTGTCGGGGTCGCTGTACCAGACAAACACCACATCGGGCCGCACGTCGGGCAGCCCGATCCGCAGCAGCAAGTCGGTGGCATACCGGTTCCGGGCGGCGTTGGGCAATCCGGACGCGGGCGTGGGCCCCAACAGCGCTACGGCTTTGGCGTGCCACTCGTCCGGCCGCGCAAACTCGGTGTGCAGGATCACGCCTGCATCTGGCGTCGGGCTCAGTAGCAACGCCGATCCCGACGATCCGGAGCTCACAACCAGAAAGCGCCGGCCCGCGCGCCCGAGCATCTGGCCGATCGTCGGCGCGGTGAGCAGCTGACCGTCTCTGGCGGCCACCGTCAGCAGGGCCTCGTGGTCAGCGGTATCGACCGTCTTCACCGAATCGACCGTCGGGACGTAGATGGTGTTGCCGAGCAGTCCGTGTCGCGCCGGCCACACCCCGGTGGCGAAGGTGGCGGCGTTCACCCGCGTCACGGTTGGGAATACAGAGTGGTGCGCGGTGAACCGGATGCCTCGTGCGGCCAGCGCGTGCAACCACGGCATCTGCAAAGCCGTCACCTGATCCGGCCGCAAGCCGTCCACGACGATGACGATCTGCACGCGCGGGGGCAACTGTCTGGCCGACACCAGGCCGGCCGCGCACGCGGCGATCAGCATCACCGCACACACGCGGCGGGAAAGACGCGGAGTCGACATACGCGGATTATGCCTCCCGGTCGCGCCGTCTGCTACAGAGCTGCCAGGGCGATTGCGATACTCTGTGGCCTGATTCAGCATGAGGAGCCCATGAAGATTACCCGCATCCGCGCCTATCAGATCGACCTGCCCCTGGTTGAAGGCCGCTACGCCTGGTCGGGCGGTAACAGCGTGTCGGTCTTCGACTCAACCGTCGTGGCCGTCGATACCGACGAGGGCCGCACGGGCTGGGGCGAGATCTGTCCCCTGGGGCCCTCGTATCTGCCGGCCTATGCGTCTGGCGCTCGTGCCGGCATGGCGGAGCTGGCGCCGCATCTCCTCGGTCTTGACCCGTGCGCGCTGGGCGTGCTCAACGCACGGATGGACGGCGCCATGCGCGGCCATCCCTATGTGAAGTCGGCCATCGACATCGCCTGCTGGGACCTGCTCGGCCAGGCGAGCGGGCTGCCGGTGGCCACGCTGCTCGGCGGCCACGATGGCCCAGATGTGATGTGCTACCGCGCCATTTCGCAGGACACCCCGGCGGCGATGGCGGCGCGCGTGAAGCAGTATCGCCGCGAGGGCTACCGTAAGTTTCAACTGAAGGTCGGCGGCGACCCCGACGTGGACATCGACCGGATCCGCGCGGCCGCAAAGGTGCTCGCGCGCGGCGACGTGCTCGTGGCCGACGCCAACACCGGCTGGACGCAGCACGCGGCGCTGCGCGTGGCCGACGCGGTGCGCGACGTAGACGTCTACCTGGAGCAGCCCTGCCCCACCTAC
>JANNEJ010000171.1:0-1518 GCA_031378585.1 Acidobacteriota bacterium
ACCTTCTACCGCCGCGACCGTGGGGGGTACGCGGGGCCCGGGCCCCGGGGCTCGGGGTCGAACACGCACACCGGGACGCCGAGCGAAGCGATGGCGTCCGCTGCGGCACAGTGGGACAGCGGCGCGTTGCCCGCCCTAGCCCCCAGCCCCCAGTCCCCAGCCCCGGTCTTCGGCGTGGACCTGCCCACGTATCTCTATGGCGCCGACACGCCACGCCGCCTCTCGACCCCCGGCCACTACGCCTACGTGAAGATTGCCGAAGGCTGCGACTACAAGTGCGCGTTCTGCGTGATTCCGAAGATGCGCGGGCACTACCGCAGCCGCACCGTCGAGTCGGTGGTCCAGGAAGCGCATGCGCTCGCCGCACGAGGGGTCAAAGAACTGCTGCTCGTCTCGCAGGATACGACCTTCTACGGCATCGACCGCAAGGAGCGCGACGCGCTGCCGCGGCTCATTCGGGCACTGGACGGCGTGGACGGTATCGAGTGGGTCCGCCTGCTCTACCTGTATCCCACCACCATCACGGACGCAACCATCGATGCCGTCGCGGCGAGCCACAAGGTCGTGCGCTACATCGATCTGCCGCTCCAGCATGCGTCCGATGCCGTATTGAAGCGCATGAAGCGGCCGGGCACGCGGGCGTCCTACGAGCGCCTGCTCGGCAACATTCGCGCGAAGATGCCCGACGTGACCCTGCGAACCACGTTCATCGTCGGGTTCCCGGGCGAGACCGAGGCAGACGTCCAGGAATTGCTGGCCTTCATCACGGCCGTGGGCTTCGACCATGTCGGCGTCTTCACCTACAGCCACGAGGAAGACACCTCGGCGTTCGACCTCGTGGACGACGTGCCGGCTGCCGAGAAGGCTCGCAGGCAGCGCAGGGTCATGGCGGCCCAGAAGAAGATCGTCGCGGCCCGGCAGAAAGCGCGGGTCGGTTCGACCGTCCGGCTGGTGGTCGATGGCCCCTCGCCCGAGCACGAGTGGGTCTTCACCGGCCGGCTGGCCGGACAGGCGCCAGAAATCGACCCGCAGGTCTATCTCACGGAGGCCGATCCGGCCACGCTGCGGCCAGGGCAGTTCCTGGACGTGCAAATCGTGGGAGCCAAAGGGTACGATCTGGTCGCCCGACCGCTGGACCTCTAGCCGCCGGAATGCTAAAGTTCAGGGTCCGGAGCTGATCTGGCGAATCCAGAGTGGGCTATAGCCCACTCTTTTTTGTTTCTAGGTAGTCAGTGGCGTCACTTGAACGGATTCGGGAGCTCGTGGCAGACATCGCCAGGGCGTATGGGCTCGAGCTGTTCGACGTGACCTACGGTCGCGAAAGCGGCCGGAACGTGTTGCGGGTCGTGCTGGACCGGCCGGGACCTTCGGCCACGGCCGAGGACAGCGTCAGCCTGGAGCAGTGCGCGCGCGTGAGTGAAGAGTTGAGTGCGGTGCTCGACGTCGAAGACGTCGTGCCCGCCGAGTACACGTTGGAAGTCTCGTCACCGGGGCTCGATCGGCCGCTCCGGGGGCGCG
>JANNEJ010000220.1:0-3265 GCA_031378585.1 Acidobacteriota bacterium
CCACGACCGAGCGCTACACGCACGTGAACGCGGCGCAGCTCATCGACGTCTACAAGCGAGCGCACCCACGCGCCAGGCGCGCCGCCGGCGGCCAGTAGCGACGGCCGCACGCGCGGGTGAGTCAGCGCGACTGCATGGGCCGAGGCGTCTGTCCGAAGAACGGCGCTATGTTGACATTACCTGTCGACTCGATGACAGTGTGCCTCTCGTGACCGCGCGTCTTTGCAGGAAGGGGAACCGAAATGCGACCCAAGACGAACAGGAACGTGATCGTGCAGGCAGTTCTGAGTTGCGCGTCCTGCCTCGTGGTATTCACCGCTCTTGCCAGCCTGGCATTTGGCCAGTCACACCCGCCACGGCGCGAGCCCGCCCCCAGGGCAGGCGACCGATCCCGCCCGGGACCCGCCGTCGTGCAGCCCGCCACGGCAGCTCAGCTGGCCGCGGCCATGAAGATCCCTGCCGCAAGTATCGTCTCGGCGACGATCGGCACGAGCGACGCGAGTGGGCTGGGCGTCGGCACTTCTCGTCTAGGACGCTTCTTCCCGCGCCAAGGCGGCACCTTCGCGATCCTGAGCTCCGGCCTCGCCAGCGACGCCGAGACTCCGAACAATGCCGAGGACACCAGCACCATCCTGTCCGGCCTCGACAACAGCCAAGGCCATGACATGGTGCAGCTCCGCGTCGTCTTGGCGCCGCCGGCCGGGGCGCAGTGCCTCGGCTTCGACTTCGCCTTCTTCTCGGAAGAATTCCCCGAGTTCGTCGGAACGGAGTTCAACGACGTCTTCCTCGCGGAACTTGGCGGCAGCAACTTCCAGATCGTCGGGCAGACCATCACGGCGCCGCGCAATTTCGCGGTCGATCCTGTCGGCAACCTGATCTCGATCAACAGCGTGTTCGGCGTCAGCCGAAACACGCAAAGCACCTACGACGGCGGCACGCCGGCTCTCCGGGCTGTGGCTGCCCTTGGGGCCTCGGCGTTTCCAACCATCGAGCTCGTGCTGACGATCACGGATATCGGCGATTCGATCTACGATTCCGCGGTTCTCCTGGACAACTTCTCGTTCAGCACCACCGGCTGCTCTGGCGGGACGGGGCTCGCCGAGATGATCGTTTCGCCCCAGTCAGGGCTCATCACGACCAACGAGACATTCGACTTCGTGCTCCTGGCGTCGCAGCCAGTCAACGCCTTCACGCTGCGCGTCAACGGCATCGACATCAGCAGTGTCCTCGCGGGTTGTATCCGGGGCACCCAGCCCGGCGGCGGCAGCACGGTTCGCTGTCCGCGTATCAGCGGCGGCCTGCTGGCAAGCGCGTTAGGACCCGGGCCGTACGTCTTCGACGTCACGGCGAGTTTCCCGAACGGCACGACTCGCAGCGAGAACGTGACGTATCAACTTGTCGCCTCCACGGACGTCGCCGCCGTGCCCCTCGCCGTGCTGCCGGCGAGCGGTCCCTTCGCGGCCACCCAAGGATTCGACCTCGTGCTGGTCGTCCGAAGTGATGTGAACGGCCTGACAATCAGAGCGGACGGGGTTGATGTGACGGCCCCGGTGTTGAGCTGTCTTCTTGCCAATCCCCTGGAGGCAGTGGGCGGGGGCAGCGGCATCGCCGGACGTTGTCCGCTCGTCGGACGGATCTTGCCCCCCGGGCCGCATGTCGTGGTGGTGAACGCCACGTTCTCAGGGGGCGACTCGGCGACCGGCAGCTTCAGTCTGGACGTGCGGTCGAACACCGAGCCGTGAGGTGAAGGACCGGGGCAGCATCCCGGCGCTGGCGTCGCGGGGACGGATCCACATGTGAGGTCCGCCCCGCGACGTTCAGCGCCCACGGCGAGTGTGCGGGCGTGCTGTCGCCGTCGGGCGAGGGGGCTGGCGGCCTGCCCCGCGCAAGACCACGGGCGTCATTGTGTGTGTCCTGTCCCAGTGGGAGCAGGGAGTCGCGTTCAGCGCCACCGGCACGGCCGTGCGTCGCGGCACGGCCGCGAGATGGTTATCGCTGCTGCGGCGGAGGGCGATTGCGATATTCCGGGCTCTTGCGCAGCTCCCGCTCGACGTCGCGCTGCGTCCAGCGGTCGCGCATGACGCGGTCCACCCAGCCACGGGCGCCGTCATCGGGATCGCGGCCGAGTACGTTCTGATAGGCGCGGCGCACGATGCGCTCGGCGTCGTCGCGCGTCACGCGGGCGAAGTCCAGGCGAACCTGCAGCGACGAGATGGTGTCGTTCCAACCGTCCAATTGCAGGTTGTCGGCGTCGACGGTGAAGCGCGTCTGGCGCCCCCCGAAGCTCGGGTTGCGATAGACCACCACGCTCGCGTCGCCGAAGATGCGAATCGACGAGATGCGGTCGTTGAGGCCGTCGGGCATCACGTCGTATTCGTCGCCCTGTTCCACGCAGAAGTAGTCGCCGCCGAAGTTGGCGTTCTGGTAGAAACAGGCGCCCGCGCGTGGCGGCCGCGGCCGGCCCCAGCCACGCTGCGCCTCGGCCGGCGCCGCGGCCCACAACAGCACCACCGCAATCGCGGCCGCAATCCCACGACTCTGTGTCCTGGCGATGTTCCGAGTCATCCCTGTCCTCCGTGAAGAGGTCTTGTCGAACGCTGTGCCGCCTGGTCCGTTCGGTGCCATCCTACGGCATCGCTCGCACTAGCCGCTAGCCGCTAGCCGCTAGCCGCTAGTCCCTGGCCCCTGGCGCTCAGGCCACGTCGGCCGGGATCACCACCCGGCGTCGCGGCAACTCGATGTTGAGCGTCTTGATCTTATAGTTCATCACGCGCGGGCTGATCGAGAGTAGTTCCGCCGCGTCTTTCTGCACCCAGTTGGCCATGCGCAGCGCCTCGGTGAGCGCCTGCCGCTCGATCTGCTCGAGCGCGATGCCGCTTGGCGGAATGCGCACCACCGACTGGTTGTCCTTGACGCCCGGGGTCTGGACCGTGTCGCCGAGCCGCAGGTCATCGGGCATGATCTGGTGCGCTTCGGCCAGCAGCGCCGCCCGCTCGATGGCGTTCTCGAGCTCGCGGATGTTGCCGGGCCAGTTGTAGCGGGTCATCATCTTGGCCGCTTCGGGGTTCACGCCGTCGAGCTTCTTCTTCAGCTCCTGCGAGAACTTGCGGATGAAGTGCATGGCCAGCGGCAGGATGTCTTCCTTCCGGTCGCGCAGCGGCGGCGTCTCGACCGTGACGACGTTGAGGCGGTAATACAGGTCCTCGCGGAAGTGCCCCGTCGACACCATGCTGACGAGATCGCGGTTGGTGGCGGCAATGAGCCG
>JANNEJ010000226.1:0-1625 GCA_031378585.1 Acidobacteriota bacterium
CATTCTCAACGCGGCGGTGGTGGAATTCATCCACACCGCCACGCTCGTGCACGACGACATCATCGATGATGCGGATGTGAGGCGCGGCCGCAAGGCCGTGCATGCGCAGTGGGGCAACGACGTCACGGTGCTCGCCGGTGAAGTCGAGCTGGTCGTCAACCAGCTGGAACATCACGCCCAGGTTGAAGCCATACTCGCGCAGCGCCGTCTGTTTCTCGGGTCCGGCTTCGCCAAGAATCGCGCCGATCTCGGCGCAGCCACCAAAGAGGTGCGCCGTCTTACGGCGGATGATGTCGAAGTGCTCGTCCTCGCTGATGTCGAGATCGCCGTTCTTCGTCAGCTGGTAGATCTCGCCTTCAATCATCCGCAGCGTGATGTCACAGAGCAGGCGCACCACGTCAAGCGTGTCTTGCGTGAGGGCCATGGCCATCGACTTGATGTAGAGAAAGTCGCCGGCCAGCACCGTGACGTCGTTGCCCCAGCGTGAATGCACTGCCTTCTGGCCGCGCCGCAGCTCGGCGTCGTCGATGATGTCGTCGTGCACGAGCGTGGCGGTGTGGATGAACTCGACCACCGCCGCGTTCAGCACCGCGCGCGGACCGGTATAGCCGCACAGGCGCGCGGCCATCAGCAGCAGAGCGGGACGCACGCGTTTCCCGCCGCTCTTCTGGATGTAGGCGCCAATCTCGGGGATGACGCCGACTTTCGACTCCACCTGGCGCAGGTACTCGCGCTCGACCTCCACGAGGTCGGCACTGACCGGTTCGAACATCTGGATGAGGTCGAGAGTCGTCTTCGGCACGGCGGGACTCAAACCTGACAATTCGACCATAGCGTTCGTGCCGGTGTCAACGCGAGGCATCGGCGCTTAGTGCTTGCGGGAACGCAGTTTGCGGACGATCTTGCCCGAACAGCCGGTCGTAGTTCGTGGCAACCAAGGCGACCAGCTCGTCCACCGCCAGTCCGCGCTCCGCGGCGACGGCCGCGGCAGTGAGCGCCACGAAGGCCGGCTCGTTGCGTTTTCCACGGTGCGGCACCGGCGCCAGGTAGGGCGCGTCGGTTTCAAGCAGCAGTCGGTCGAGTGGCACTACGCGCACGGCTTCTCTCAGTTCGACGGCCCGCGGAAACGTGAGGATCCCGGAAAACGACAGGTAGAAGCCGGTGGCCACGGCCCGCTCGGCCACGGCGGCGTCGCCCGTGAAGCAGTGGAACACACCCGCGAGCGGCCCCTGTGCCTGCGCTTCGCCGATAACCTGCAGGGTGTCGGCGTCCGCGTCCCGCGTGTGGATGGCCACCGGCAGGCCCCGCGCCTGGGCCAACGCCACCTGGCCGCGAAACACCGCCCGCTGCACGTCCTTGGGAGAAAAGTCGTAGTGATAGTCGAGCCCGATCTCGCCAATCGCCCGCACGTGCGGCGACTGGTCGAGCCGGCCAGCGACAGCCGCGGCCGCCGACGCCGGGTCAGCCGCAAACAGCTGGGCCTGATGCGGGTGGACGCCGACGGCGAATCGCACCGCCGGCCAGACGGACGGCAGCGCCTGCGCCCGAGCCCACTCGGCGTCGTCTTGCGCCGCCAGAATGACCAGGGCGCGCGTGACCCCGGCCGCGCGGGCCCGCGCGACGAC
>JANNEJ010000228.1:0-2843 GCA_031378585.1 Acidobacteriota bacterium
GGTACCGACGTGCCGTAGTAGATGCTGTTGAACAGGAACTTGAACGTGCCGTGCGGCTGGGCGCGGAACGTGATCTCCGGGCCGAACAGGAACACCTTCCCCTTGCCCACCGACGCCTCAACGACGGCGGCACCGCCTTCGAGATAGTGCTGTCCCCACGCCCAGCCGGAGCGCAGCGGCGTCTTCGTGGCAAACCACGCCACCGGCCGGACGCCCTTCAACGACGCGTTCGGCGCCAGCTTCATTACCGGGCTGTTCTCGAAGAACACATCCACCTCGGGAGCAAACCCGAAGCCGAGCGGCGATGTGTTGTCCACCGCCACGCGCACGATCGAGCCAGGCACGTAGTACTTGTCGCGTGGCAGCGGACGTGCGGCGCCCGCCGCCGTCATCTCCACGAGATGGTCACTGAGCGGCAATCCCATGTGCTCGCCGAGCGTGGCCGAGCCGCCAAACGCCACGATCACGCCGCCCTCTTCCGCGAACCGCTTCAGCATCGGCACCGTCGTGTCGAGGCTCACGCCACCGAGACGCGCGCGATACTGCTCGGGGATCTCGTCGGCGCGGGGCTGACGGCCGAAGAAACCGCCACCGCCGCCGTTCTCGGGAATGCCGCCATCGGGAAAGAGCAGCACGTCGTATCTTGCCTTGAGGTTGCCGGCATCGAGTGTCTGCGGGTAGACCACGTCGAAGTCGAACTCGAACTGCTCGAGCAGCCAGCGCACGTGTCCCGACGGCATCGAGCCGCCGTATTGGTCCCACAGGCCGATGCGCGGCTTCGTCAGCTTGTACAGCCCGCCTGCCGGACGCTCGGTCACGCCGCTCGCGCTCACGCCGAGCTCGGCGGCGGCCTTCTGCAGCACCGCGGCCGTCGTGACCTTCGCCGGCACGTAGATCACGCCGGTGCCGTCGGCGCTCTGCCAGCGCCGGTTGCTCACGAAGTACGCCTCTTCGCCGGACTTCAGCAGCCGGTTGATCACCGTGAAGGCGTCATTTTGCTTGTGCGCGATCACATAGCCGGTCGTGCCGGCCGCCGACGTTACCGTGCCCGCCGCGGGCCTCACCACGTCGGTCAGTGCCTCGAACGCGCCGTCCACGCCCTCGAGCACGCGATCGAACGTGACGCCCATCTGGAACGCGAGCGTCCAGCCGGCGTTGTCGTACGGCGGAATCGGCGGCCCGCCCGGATACTGGAAGTCGTTGGGATGATCCTGCGGCTCGAACATGTCGAGCACGTGCGGCCGGAACGCTTGCGCGGCTTTCACGACAAACGACCCGGCCGGATAGCGCTTGCCGCCGGCCGTGAACGCTGTCGTGGCGCGTTGCACAACCACTCCCGCCTTGATGAGCGCGTTCACGAACTTCGTGGACGTCAGGAAGTCGCCCTCGCCGGCCGGCAGCACGTAGGCGCGCGCGTCTCGCCACTCGGGCTTGCGCAGCAGCGCGAAGTATCTCGTCGGCACGACCTGCACACGCCCGCCCGCGACCATGCGCGGGTCCGCGGCGTCGACCTTCATGTCCTTGGCGATCTCCGTCTTCACCTCGGCGACGCGGCGCGGGTAGTCGGTCCACGTGTCGGTGGAGCCGCGCCGGATGGCGTTGCGTCCCATCACGTAGATGTTGTAGAGCAGCGTCTCGCGGTAACGCTGCGCGAAGTCGAGCACGGCGTAGTTGGCGGTGATCGAGTAGTCGATGGACTGACGGAAGTGCCACGTCTGCGGTGGAATCGGTGCCGGGTAGTCGCCTTTCGCCAGCATGCGATCGGGCACGAAGCCGATCTGCTCCGGCGTAGGATTACCGATGCTCTCGGTGAGCAGGCCCACTTGGTTATGGAAGTAGGCCATGGTCCGCAGGCCACCGTTCCACCACGTGGAGTAGCTGGAGCCGGAGCGCGTGGTCACACCGGGCTTGCCCTCGGCGTCGAAGCGCGCGTGCATCGCCGAGCCCACCTGGTCGAGCGTGTTCACGACGAGCGGGTCGTAGACGTAGTTGAACGGATCGCGGAAGGGCGGCGAGAACATCACCGTGCCGGTCGGGCCAGTCTGGTGATGGTTGTACATGATCTGCGGATACCACTCGCGGTAGAGCACGCGGTTCATGTTGGTGCTCTCGGGCTGGTTCATCGCGTAGAAGTCGCGGTTGTTGTCGTGGCCCACGTACTTCTGGTACAGCCGCGGCAACTGCCCGGTGCTGCGCTCGGTGGGGGTCGCCTTGCGCATGTACCAATCCGACACGAGCTCCATGCCGTCGGGATTCGCGTGCACGGCCAGAATCACCACGTCGCGCAGAATGCGCATCGTCTCGTCGTCGGTCTTGCTGGCAAACTGATAGATGGTCTCGATGAGCTGCTGCGCGCCGAGCACCTCGGTCGCGTGCAGGCCGCCATCGATCCAGATCACCGCCTTGCCTTCCTTAGCGAGTGCGCGGGCCGTGTCGTCGGTCAGGCCCTCTGCCAGCGAAAGCCGGCGCGAGATCTCTTTGTAGCGATCGAGTTTCTTGAAGTTCTCGGGCGCGGTGATGACCGCCATCAGCTGGTCGCGACCCTCGGCGGTCTTGCCGATGGACTGCACGACCATGCGGTCTGACTCCTTGTCCAGGAGCCGCACGTACTCGCCAAACCTCGTGTAGTTCGGCAGCACGTAGTCCGCGCCGATCCTGTGCCCGAAGAACGTCTCGGGCGACGTCAGCTTGACGGCGACGGCAGCAGGCGCCTGCGCGAACATCGTCGCGGCGGCAATGGCCGTGAGGACGGCGCTGGCAATGGCGAAAAGAGAGCGGCGGGATGTGGGACGCATACGACTGACCTCGGCTCAAGAACTGTAACGCAGATACTGCGTTGTTTC
>JANNEJ010000479.1:0-1782 GCA_031378585.1 Acidobacteriota bacterium
CATCGCCTGCCGCCATCCGCCCAGCTGTGCGGCGTAGTCCTGGCCACCCGACGCACCGCTGACGATCACCGCCCAGCGTCCGTCGCGCGCGACCGCCGCTGGCGTCGCGGCCGGCTGCGCGCCCGCCGAGGCAGTCACCACCGCCACGAGGCCGAGCCCCACGATGATCCGACGAGATATCTTCATGCCAGTCCTACGCGCCGCCGCACGCCCCACTCTGCCGCAAGGAGCGCAATCACCGCAAGCAGACTCCAGGCGCCGTGCCACAGATCGCGAAATTCCGGCGGGCCATCGACCGCGCGGGCCGATTGCAGAAGGGGCGGGATCCGCGCCACGTCAGCAGGCCGCACATACAGCCCGCCACTCTGTTCAGCCAGGCGCTGCAACACGGGTTCGTTGAGACGCGGGTCGGCCATCTCGGGGTCGGCGCCCCCGGCGAGGATAGCGCGCTCGGCGATGCCGAGCGACGCACCGCCCCGCCGCGCCTCGGCCGTGACGCGGTAGACGCCGGCGTCGCCAAACGCCACGCTGGCCACGTACCGTCCGTCGGCCGCGTCGGTCAGCACCGCGGTGATCCTCCGCTCATCGCCGCCGGGCCAGGCCACGCGCACTTGCACCTCGGCATCCCGGACGGGCACGAAGTCCAGGTCACGCACCAGCACCGACACCGGCTCGGTGGTGCCGGGCGAAGGACTGCCGAGCGGCGCCACCGACACCGCGTCGAGCGTGCCGCGGGCGAGCCACCGGGTCAGCTGCCGCCAGATGGTGTCGTAGGTCGTGTCGGCGGCGGGCAGCATCATGCGCCACCGCCACGAGGCCTCGCCCGCAAACACCATCGCGCGGCCCTGGCCGTAGCGCTGCACCGCCACGAGCGGACGGGCCTCGCCGCCCGCTCCAGCAATGGTCGCCAGCACGAGCGCCCCAGGACGCGGACCGCCGACGGCCGACACCGATGCCAGCGACGGCAGCGCGGCCCAGCGGCGGCGCGACTCGTCGCCCGTGGCGCCGATGCGCGTGGCGGGGTGGTCGGCCCCGTCGCTGGTCAGCTGCGCCCCGGCGGCCGGCCCCGGCGTGTCGTTCGACACGCGGGCCACGGTGGCCCGGCGGTCGGACATATCGACCGGCAATACCTCGTCGAGCGCCGTGCGGGCCAACCCTTCCCGTTCAAACGAACGACCGCCGAGCACGAGCAGCCCACCGCCGCGGTCTGCGACGAACGCCGCCGTGGCCTCGAGCTGCTCCGGGCTGAAGAACGCCGCCTCGACGTTTCCGAACACGACCGCGTCATAGGCAAAGAGGCCAGCGCGCGTCGACGGGAAGCCGGCCGCCAGGGCCTCGGCGCGCGAGGCGGCGGCCTGCACGAAAAACGTGGGACGCCCATCGTCGGTCTGGCCCTTGCGGATGACCGAGTCCACGTCCAGGCTGCTGTCGCGCGCGAGCGCGCGCTTGAGAAACGTGTGTTCGTAGCCGGGCGCGCCCTCAATCAGGAGCAGACGGCGGCGACGGCCCGGGGGCTCGACGAGCACACTGCGCGTGTTGTTCTCGGAGGCGACCTCCCCGGGCGCCACCGGCACCTCGATACGGTAGACCGTGGGCGTGGCGGGATCCGGCGACACAGTGAAGACCGTACTGACGGGCGCGCCGTCGATGACCGGCAGGCGGCGCACGTCCACCGGACGGCCGTTGGCGGTCAACGTCAACTCGAGCGCCTGCGCGCCGAACCCGGTGCTGAGCGCCGAGACCTGCACGTCCACCGTCGAATCAGCCAGGCGCGGCTCCCCC
>JANNEJ010000243.1:0-6279 GCA_031378585.1 Acidobacteriota bacterium
GGGCTCATCGTGAGCCTGATGCCGATTGTCGTCGTGGGGCATGTCGTCCACGGCAAGAGCACCATCGTTGGGCGAATCCTCGCGGATTCGGGGTCGTTGCCCGACGCCAAGCTCGCCCAGGTGCGCGAGCTCTGTGCCCGCACCTCGAAGCCCTTCGAGTATGCCTTCCTGCTCGACGCCCTGAAAGACGAGCGCGACCAGGGCATCACGATCGACGCCGCGCGGGTCTTCTTCACGAGCGCGCGCCGACCGTACGTCATCATCGATGCGCCTGGCCACATCGAGTTCCTGAAGAACATGGTCACCGGCGCGTCCCGCGCGGAGGCGGCGCTGCTTGTCGTGGACGCGCGCGAGGGCGTGCAGGAAAATTCCCGCCGTCACGCCACCATGCTGTCGATGCTGGGCGTGCGGCAGGTGGCCGTGCTCGTGAACAAGATGGACCTGGTGGCGTGGTCGCAACCAGCCTTTGCCGCCATCGAAGCCGAGATGCGCGACTTCCTGGCACGCGTGCGGATCCACTCCGTCGTGTTTCTGCCGGTGTCGGGCCGCGAAGGCGCGAACCTCGTGGTCCGCAGCGCGCACACGCCGTGGTACGACGGTCCCACCGTGCTCGAGGTGCTCGACGGCTTCGAGGCGGCGCTCCCGCCCTCGGCCGAGCCGTTCCGCATGCCGGTGCAAGATGTCTATCGCTTCACCAACTTCGGCGACGACCGGCGCATCGTGGCGGGCACGGTCGACAGCGGCACGCTGAGGGTCGGCGACCAACTGGTGTTCTACCCATCGGGCAAGCGCTCCCTTGTCCGGTCGATCGAGGCGTTCAATCGTCCGGTGGTGACGACGGTCGAAGCGGGTGAGCCCGCCGGGTTCACGCTCGATCAGCAGATCTACACCACGCGGGGAGAACTGGCGGCGCGCGCCGACGAGCCGGCCCCACACGTGTCTTCCCGGCTTCGCGTGAACCTGTTCTGGCTCGGCCGGTCACCGCTTGTGACAGGGAAGGACTACCGGCTGGGCCTGGGCACCGCGCGGGTGCCGATGCAGGTCGAGCGCGTGGAGCAGGTGCTCGATGCGTCGACGCTGGCCACCTCCACACGAGTCGAGGTCGCGCGCAACGAAGTGGCCGATTGCGTGCTGAAGCTAGGCCGGGCGGTAGCCGTCGACCTGCACGCAGAGCTGGCGCAGACCGGGCGTTTTGTCGTCATCGACGACTTCGAGATCTGCGGCGGCGGTATCGTGCGCGAGGTCCTGCCCGACGCCGACGACGAGGCGCGCCACAGGGTGCGCGTACGCAATCTCAAGTGGGAGCACAGCCTGATTGCGCCCGAGCGGCGCGAGGCCAGGTTCAGACAGCGTCCGACGCTGCTCTTCGTCACCGGTGAACGTGATCGCGACCGCAAAGGGTTGGCCAAGGCGCTTGAAGAGCGTCTCTTCGCGGCCGGCCGCCAGGTGTATTTCCTCGGCATGGGCAACGTGCTCTACGGCGTGGACGCCGACCTCGACCGCGCGGGGAGCCACCGGCAGGAACACTTTCGCCGGCTTGGCGAGATCGCGCACCTGATGCTCGATGCCGGGATGCTGCTGGTCGTGAGCGCGGCCGAATTGCAAACCGAGGATCTCGAGATCGTGCGGCTCAGTGTGCCGTCCGAACGGATCCTCACGGTGTGGATCGGGGCGGCGCGCGCCGACGCCGGGGCGCACGACCTCATCGTGCCCGACTCGGCGTCCGAGGCTGTCGCCGTGGACGCGATGGCTGCGATGCTGCGGGCGCGCGGCGTCATGGGGTCCGGGGACTGACCATGCCTACTCGACCCCTTTCCGAGTTACTGCCGGACGTGATCGCCCTGGCCGTCGAAGCGGGCGCGGCCATCGAGGCCGCTCGCCACGGGCCGGCAGAGGTGCGGACCAAGACCGACGGCAGTCCCGTATCGAAACCCGACCGCGATGCACACGCGCTCATCGTGCCGCGCCTGCAGGCGCTTGCGCCCGGAGTGCCGGTCGTGAGCGAGGAAGGCGACATTCCTGGGCCGGACGAGCGGCGCGGCTGGCGCGAGTTCTGGTTGGTCGATCCGCTGGACGGCACCCGTGAGTACCTGGCGGGCTTGCCCGACTACACCGTGAACATCGCGCTCGTGCGCGACCGACAGCCGGTGCTCGGCGTCGTGCACGCCCCGGGACATCACGTCACCTACTGGGCCGCGGCCGGCGAGGGCAGCTGGCGCCGTCGTGGCGTCGGCCCGGCAGCGCGCATCGTGGCCCAGCCGCCCCCGCCCGGGGCGGCGTTGCGCGTGGCCGAAAGCCGGTCGCACGGTTCGCCCGCGCTCGACGAGTTGCTTCGCGGCTACCGGGTGCGGGAACGGATCGCGATGGGCAGCTCGCTCAAGTTCTGCCTGGTGGCTGACGGCACGGCTGACTGCTACATCCGTCTGGGCCCGACGATGGAGTGGGACGTGGCGGCTGGTGATTGCGTGTTCCGTTGGGCGACCCTGAATGCCCGGCCGCACACGTCGTCTCTGACTTACAACAAGGCGGATCTTCGCAATGCCGGGTTCGTGATTGGCTTCCTGCCGCCGCGGCCGGCCGTGGTGTGGCTCACCGGGCTCTCGGGTTCCGGAAAGAGCACGATCGCCGACGCGTTGCGCGCGCGTCTCGAGGCCACCGGCGCCGCCGTCGAGCTGCTCGACGGCGACGTGATACGCCAGATGTTCCCTGGCACCGGCTTCACTCATCACGACCGCGATGCGCACAACCGGCGCGTGGGCCACATGGCCAGCCGGCTCGAAGCGCACGGCGTCGTCGTGATCGTGTCGCTCGTGTCGCCGTACCGCGCGTCGCGGGCGTTTGCGCGGGCGTTGTGCCATGAGTTCGTCGAGGTGCACGTCGCGACGTCCTTGGCGGTGTGCGAGGCCCGCGACACTAAGGGCCTGTACGCCAAGGCGCGGGCAGGAACGCTCCTCAACTTCACCGGCATCGACGATCCGTACGAGCCGCCCGAACACGCCGAGATCGTCGTCGACGCCAGCGTGGAGCCTGCCGACAGCGCAGCCGGACGCATCCTGGCCTATCTGCAGCGGCCGCGTGCGCTCGGGCCGGAAGGGGTTGCCCCCCTATGACCCATCTCGACGCCCTCGAGCATCGCAGCGTGCACATCCTGCGCGAAGCCTATGCCAACTTCAAGAGCCTGTGCATGCTCTGGTCGATCGGCAAGGACAGCACGGTGATGCTGTGGCTGGCGCGCAAAGCCTTCTTCGGCCACGTCCCGTTGCCGCTCGTGCACATCGACACGTCGTACAAGATCCCCGAGATGATCGCCTACCGCGATCGTCTGGTGGCCAAGTGGGGACTCACCCTTATCTACGGCCAGAATGAGGCCGCTCTGCGCGCGGGCCAGACGTTTCCCGACGGCAACGCGGACCGGCTCGCCTGCTGCGGGCGGCTGAAGACGCAGGCGCTTGCCGACACGTTGAGTGGCCAGGGCACGCGCTACCGCTTCAACCACACGACCGGCGCCTACGAGGTCGATACCCACACCGACGCCTACACCGGCGTCATCGTCGGGGCGCGCGCCGATGAAGAGGGCAGCCGGTCAAAGGAACGCTACTTCACACCGCGGTCCCGCGAGAATGCCTGGGATGTGGCCGAGCAGCCGCCCGAGTTCTGGAACCAGTACAAGACCGAGTTTGCGCCGGGCACGCACGTGCGCATCCATCCGCTGCTCGACTGGACCGAGCTGAACATCTGGGAGTACATCGAGCGCGAGCAGATCCCGGTGGTCTCTCTCTACTTCGATCGCGGCGACGGCACCCGGTACCGGTCGCTCGGCTGCGCGCCCTGCACATCGCCGATTGCCTCTACCGCGCGGTCGGTCGCCGAGATCGTGGCCGAGCTGCGCACCGGGCAGTTGAAGAACATCGCCGAGCGCTCGGGACGAGCACAGGATGCCGCCGACGGCGGGCTCGAGACCTTACGGCGCTCAGGTTACATGTAACCAGAGATGGCGGCAGAGGCCACACTGACGCTCGCGGTCATCCTCGGGATGATGGCGCTGCTTGCGACCAATCGGGTCGGAGCCGACGTGGTGATGCTCGGGGCGCTGACGGTGCTGCTCGTGGCCGGAGTGCTCGAGCCACGGGAAGCCTTCGCCGGATTCGCCAACGACGGTCTGCTTACGGTGGCGTGCCTCTATGTCGTCGTCGCAGGGCTGCGCCACAGCGGCGTCGTGGCGCTGCTGACCGGCCGCCTGCTGGGCCGCCCCAGCTCGGAACTGAATGCGCAGGCCCGTGTGATGCTGCCGGTTGCCGGACTCAGCGCGTTCATGAACAACACGCCGCTCGTGGCCATCTACCTGCCGATGCTCGACGGCTTCGCGCGACGGTACGGCATCGCGCCGTCGCGTCTGTTCCTGCCGCTCTCGTATGCGGCGATCCTGGGCGGCGTGTGCACGCACATCGGCACGAGCACGAATGTGGTCGTGAACGGCCTGATCCTCGAACACAACCGGCTGGTGCCCGGGGCGCCCCTTACGCCCTTCACCATGTTCACGATCACGCCCGTGGGCCTGCCGGTGGCCGCGGCCGGTCTCGTGTACATGATCGCCTTTGGCCGACGTCTGTTGCCGGCACGTCAGGCACCGAGTGCCGCTGCGGACGACGAGCGCCGCCAGTACACGGTGGCCATGCAGGTAGAGCCATCGGCACCGGTTGTCGGGCGCAGCCTGGAGGCGGCGGGCTTACGCAATCTGTCGGGCCTGTACCTGGCGCACATCGAACGCGGGCCCGACGTGAAACACGCCGTGGGACCCGACGAAGTGTTGCACGCGGGCGATGTCCTGGTCTTTGTGGGCGCGCTGGCGTCGGTGGTCGAGTTGCAGCAGATGCGTGGGCTCGCGCCGGTCACTGCGTTGCCCGGCGTCGGTCGCGGCGACCATCGGCTGACTGAGGCCGTCATCGCGCCGTCGTCGTCGCTGGTGGGCCAGACGATCCGCGACGGCGGCTTCCGCACGAAGTACGGCGGCGTCATCGTGGCCGTGCACCGGCATGGCGAACGGCTGAAGGGCAAGATCGGCGACGTCCGTCTGCGCGCCGGTGACGCGCTGATCATCGAGGCGCCGGCGGGATTTGCCGCCCGCCACCAGGACTCCACCGCCTTCCACCTCGTCACCGAACATCAGGGCGCCGCGGCGCCACGGCACGACCGCGCCTGGCTGGCGTTGACATTGCTCGGCGCGTTCGTCGCGGCGTCGAGCATGGGCTGGCTCGACACCCTCACGGCGGCGCTGGTGGCGGCCGTCGGCATGCTGGCGTTCCAGTGCACTGACGGCGCACGGGCGCGCGAGGCCATTGACTGGCAGGTGCTGATGGTCATTGGCGCCGGCATCGGTCTGGGCCGTGCGGTGGAGCAGAGCGGGCTCGCGGACATCGCCGCGCAGGTCGTGCTTGGAGCCGCCGGTAGCCACGGGCCGACGGCGCTCCTGGCCGGGGTGTACGCGCTTACCTGGCTGCTCACGAGCGTGTTGAGCAACAGCGCGGCGGCGGTGCTCGTGTTCCCGGTGGCACTGCGGGCGGTGCAGACCGCGGGGCTCGCGTTCGAGCCGTGTGCCATCGCCATCGCGATTGCGGCGTCGTGCGAGTTCACGACCTCGGTAGGCTACCAGACCAACTTGATGGTGCAGGGGCCCGGTGGCTACCGTCCCATCGACTACGTGCGGTTTGGCGGTCCGCTCACGCTGATTTGCGGCGCAGTCACCGTGGGTGTGCTGTCGTGGTGGTACTAGCGCTCGTCAGCGAGCCGCGCTCCGCCGTTTCGGTTGCGCGACGTCGCTACCGGGCGAACGTGTCGACGTAGTCGTCCATCGCCGCCTGCACGACCTTCACGGCATGCGCCCGTCCGTAGACCTTGGCGATGCTCACGAGCGGCTTCTCGCCGGGCACCAGCCGGTAGGTCAGGAAGTAGTGCTGCAGGCGCTCGACGAGCACGCTCGGGAGGTCGCGCAGGTCGCGGGCCTCGCCCCACACGTAGTCGTTGTCGAGCACGCTGATGATCTTGTCGTCGGCCTCGCCCCGGTCGACCATCTGCAAGCCGCCGATGACGCGCGCCCGCACGATGATCTCGTTTCGCGTGATGGCGCGCTCGCTGAGCACACAGATGTCGAGCGGGTCGCCGTCGCCACGAACGGCCCCAGGCGCAAGACGGCTCACGCGATCGCCGCAGTAGGTGCGCGGGACAAATCCATAGAGCGAGGGGTGCTGCGCCGACGAGCGCTGCGGCCGGTCGACCCGCAGG
>JANNEJ010000258.1:0-2129 GCA_031378585.1 Acidobacteriota bacterium
AGTACCCGGTGTACCCCATGCGCTTGATCATCGCGATCTCGTAGTCGAGGCGCGTGGCGACTTTCCGGAGGCCATGAAGCACACGCTGGCCATCGCCGAGCGCTGCAACGTCACGATTCCGTCGGGCACACTGCACGTGCCGAAGTTCGACGTGCCCGAAGGCTACACGCTCGACGGCTACTTCGAGCACGTCTCGCGCCTCGGCTTTGCCGAACGCCTGACCCGGCTGCGCCAGCGCGACGCCGACGGCACGCTACGCCACGGCCTCGACGAGTACGCCACGCGCCTCGACTACGAGATCGCGATGATCAAGCGCATGGGGTACACCGGGTACTTCATGATCGTCTGGGACTTCATCCGCTACGCGCGCGAGCAGGGCATTCCAGTGGGCCCGGGGCGCGGCTCAGCCGCCGGCAGCCTCGTGGCGTATTGCCTGCGCATTACCGACGTCGACCCGATCGACTACGACCTGCTGTTCGAGCGCTTCCTGAATCCCGAGCGCGTGTCGATGCCCGATATCGACGTGGACTTCTGCGAGCGGCGCCGTGGCGAGGTCAACGAGTACGTCAAGCTGAAGTACGGCCGCGACAACGTCTCGCCGATCATCACCTTCGGCACCATGAAGGCCAAGGCGGTGATCCGCGACGTGGGCCGCGTGATGGACCTGGCCTATGCCGACGTCGATCGCATTGCCAAACAGATCCCGGCGGCCCTCGACATGACGCTCGCCAAGGCCCTGGCCGAGAATCCCGTGCTGCGCGACCTGCGCGACAAGGATCCTCGGGTGCGCGACGTGCTCGACATGGGCCAGCGTCTCGAGGGCATGGCGCGCAACGCCGGCGTGCACGCGGCGGGCGTCGTGATCGCCCCGGGGCCCATCACCGACTACGCGCCGCTCTTCAAGAGCAACCGCGACGAAATCACGACGCAGTGGGCCATGAAGGAGGTCGAGCGCGTCGGCCTGCTGAAGATGGACTTCCTGGGCCTCAGCACGCTCACGCTCATCCAGGACGCGCTGGCCGAAATCACCCGCACCGAAGGTGTGGTGCTCGACATCGACACGTTGCCACTCGACGACGCGGCGACCTACCAGCTGTTCTGCGAGGGCCAGACCTACGGCATCTTCCAGTTCGAGAGCTCGGGCATGCGCGACCTGCTGCGCAAGTCGAAGCCGCAGCGGCTCGACGACCTGATTGCGCTCAACGCGCTCTATCGGCCCGGTCCGCTCAAGAGCGGCATGGTCGACGACTACGTGGCGCGCAAGCAGGGCAAGACCGAGGTCAAGTACGACCTGGCCGCGCTCGAGCCGATCCTGGCCGACACCTACGGCGTCATCGCGTATCAGGAACAAGTGATGCGCATCGCCTCGGTGCTGGCCGGCTTCACCCTGGGGCAGTCGGACGTGCTGCGCAAGGCCATGGGCAAGAAGGACCCCAAGGTCATGGCCAAGCAGCGCGAGGCCTTCCTCGAGGGCACCAAGGCCAAGGGCATCGCCGAGAAGAAGGCCACCAAGATCTTCGAGTTGATGGAGTACTTCGCCGGCTACGGCTTCAACAAGTCGCACTCGACGGCGTATGCGTTCCTGGCTTACCAGACGGCCTATCTCAAGGCCAACTTCCCGCGCCACTTCGCTGCGGCCCTGCTCACCATCGAGGCCGCCAACACCGACAAGCTCGCGCTCTACATCACCGAGAGCCGCGAGCGCGGCATCGCCGTGCTGCCGCCCGATGTGAACGAGAGCCAGCAGCACTTCTCGGTCGTCCCCGAGGGCGTGCGCTTCGGGCTCACCGCCATCAAGGGTCTGGGCGAGGGCGCCATCCAGGCGATCATCGAGGTGCGCGCCCGCCTCGGCCGCATCTCGTCGCTCCACGAGCTGGCCGAAGAGCTCGACCTGCGCATCGCCAATCGGCGGGTGTTCGAGGCGCTGGTCAAGAGCGGCGCGTGCGACAACTTGCTGCGCGCGTCTGGCGCGACACCGCTGGCGCCGGCCGTGGGCCGGGCGCGGCTCATGCGAGCCATCGACGCGGCCATCGAACATGGCGCCCGCGTGCAGCGCGACCGCGAGCAGGGGCAGGCGAACCTGTTCGGCGAAGCCACGCCGTCCGCCTCGGGGCCCTCCGAGGGACCGG
>JANNEJ010000283.1:0-2404 GCA_031378585.1 Acidobacteriota bacterium
CTATGTGGGCCTCCGTGTTGCTGCGCACCGCTGATCTCGGTTTCGCCTACGACGCCCGTCAGCCGGTGCTGACGGGCGTGTCGCTCGACGTCCGTGCCGGCGCGCTGCTGGGCGTGCTCGGTCCAAACGGCTCGGGCAAGACCACGCTGCTCGGGTTGCTCGCCGGTATGCGCCGTCCCACGAGCGGGAGCGTCACGCTCGACGACCGGCCCCTGCACACCTACTCGCGCCGGGAACTGGCCAGGCGCATAGCCGTGGTGCCACAAGAGACGCATCTGGCCTTCGATTACTCCGTGATGGAGATGGTGCTGATGGGGCGCCATCCCCACCTGGGCCTGTTCGAGGTCGAGGGCCCACGCGACCTTGCGGTCGCACGCGAGGCGCTCTCGGCCACGAGTGTGGCGCACCTCGAGGACCGCGACTTCGCGACGCTCAGCGGCGGCGAGAAGCAGCGCGTCGTCATCGCCGCGGCACTGGCGCAAGCCACCGACGTGCTGCTGCTCGACGAGCCCACCTCGTCGCTCGACCTCGGCGCCCAGCTCGACATCGCAGAGCTGCTCGTGACGCTGAACACCACGCGCGGGGTCACGATCGTGGTCTCGACGCACGCGCTGGCACTGGCCTCGGGCATCTGCCGCGAGCTGCTGCTCCTGCGCGAGGGCCGCGTGCTGGCCACGGGGGCTACGGCTGACGTCCTCACGCCGGACCACGTGCGGGCGCTCTACGACGTGGACGCGGACGTGCACGTACACCCCGGCACGGGACAGCTCTCGGTCGTGCCGTTGAGGCGGACCACACGGTGACGACCGCCGTGCGACGCCGCCTGTGGACCGTGCTGCCGCTCTTCGCGGCCACCGTGGCCGCGGCGGTCATCGTCGCGCCCACGGTCGGCAGCACGTCAATCAGCCTCGTGCGCGCCTTCGACACATCGATCCCCTGGGCCGACAACGTCGACGCCCAGATCTTCTTCGTGGCGCGCCTCCCACGCGTGCTCGCTGCGGCGATGGTCGGCGCGACCCTGGCTGCCTCGGGCGTCGTGCTGCAGGCGCTGCTGCGCAATCCGCTCGCCACGCCCTTCACCCTCGGCGTGTCGGCCGGCGCGGCGCTCGGCGCGATGCTGGTCATTGCCGCCGGCCTCGACGTGGGCGCGCTGGGCGTGACGACGGTGCCGGTGGCGAGCTTTGCCGGGTCGCTGGCGGCCACGGCCATCGTCTACTGGCTGGCGCGCAGTCAGCGGCGGGGGCTGTCGACCAACGTCCTGCTGCTGGCCGGCGTCACGCTGAACTCGTTCTTCTCGGCACTCATCATGTTCGTGCAGTACCTCGCCGACTTCACGCAGTCGTTTCGCACGATTCGCTGGCTGATGGGCGACCTCGACGTGGGTAGCTATGGGCCACTCGTGGCGGCGTTGCCCTTCGTGGTGCTGTCGTTTGCGGTCTTCGCGGTCCTGCCGCGCACGCTGAACCTGCTCACGCTCGGGTCGGACGTCGCGGCGTCGCGGGGGGTGGACGTGGTGCGGGCGGAGCGGCTGGCCTTTCTGAGCGCGTCGCTTGCCACCGGCGCCGCCGTGTCACTGGCCGGCCCCATCGGCTTCATCGGCATCGTCGTGCCCCACCTGGTGCGTCTGCTCGTGGGCGCGGATCACCGCATCGTGCTGCCGGCCTCCGCGTGCTTTGGCGCGGCGTTCCTGATTGGCTGCGACGTGGTGTCGCGCACCGCCCTGGCGCCGCTCGAGTTGCCGGTGGGCATCGTCACGGCGATGATCGGCGGCCCCTTCTTCCTGTGGAAACTCGTGAGGCACAGCTGATGCGGGCTCCTGGGCTTTCGCGACGGCTCGCGGTCTGGGGACTGCTGGCGTGCGCGGCCGGCACCGCGGCCGCTAGCTGGGCTCTGTCGACACCGGCCGCCGCTTTCACCGTTCAGGCGCCACCGCGCCGCATCATCTCGCTCGTGCCGGCGCTGACCGAGATGCTGTTTGCCATCGGGGCAGGCCCGCAGGTGGTGGCGGTGAGCTCGTATGACCGCTTCCCCCCCGAGGTGGCCGCGCGGCCTCGCGTGGGTGCCTTGCTCGACCCCGACGTGGAGCGCGTGCTCTCGCTCACACCGGATCTCGTGGCCATCTACGGCAGCCAGTACGACTTGCGGCAGCAGCTGATGCGCGCGTCGATTTCCGTGTACGACTATCGCCACGCAGGATTGCCGGATGTGCTGACCACGATTCGCGATCTCGGCAGGGTGACCGGCCACGCCGCCAGCGCCGACTCGGTGGCCACGGGCATCGAGCACGACCTGGCGTCGATTCGCGCGCGGGTCGCGGCGCGCACGCCGCTGCGCACGCTGCTCGTCTTCGGCCGCGAACCCGGCGCGCTCAGAAACGTGTATGCCAGCGGCGGCAAGGGCTTTC
>JANNEJ010000310.1:0-3024 GCA_031378585.1 Acidobacteriota bacterium
CACCGCGAACCGGCACGCCTCGCTGACACCGCGCCGGTCGGCCTCGGCCGTTGCGCGGGCAGCTTGGGTCGGACTCAAGGTGATGCCGCAGTAGTGCCCGCCGAGACGTGCGTGCAGCGCGAAGATCGTGCCGCCGAGGCCACAGCCCGCGTCGAGCACCTCGAGCGTGGACGCTGCCGCAGAGGCCGCACGTGTGGCGTGCAACGCCTCGAGCAGGCGGTCGTGGAGGACGTTGCCCGAGACCTCGCCGGCGGCGTTGCGGAGGCGCCGGTGCACGGTCAGTGTGTGTTGGCCGGTGTCGTGCGCGACCAGGCGCGCGAGGTCCTGAAACCACGACAGCCACGAGTAGTACCGCGCGACGCTCATCCGGGCTCGCAGGCGACGAGAGACGCCGGATACGCCCCCGGCAGACGCACGAACAAGCACGGGAGCGGAAAGCAGGCGCCGTCGGTGGGCGGGGCGAAGGAGGCGGCTGTCCGGCGGCGGGTCATCGCCGGCGCGGCCGGCCAGGCACGACGATCGGCGTGGCGGCCTGCACCTGCGCCCACACCCGCCGGCCGACCTTGTCGGCTTCCGCGATGATGGCCGGCTCGTCCACCGTAAGGATCTTGCGGTCGCGCATCACGAACTGGCCGTCGACCATCACCGACTCGATGTCGTTGGGCTGGCCGTTGTGGATCCACGCCGATACGATGCGCACCGCTGGCACGAGGTGGATACGCTGGGTGTCGAGCACGAGGAGGTCGGCCTTCTTCCCGACCTCGAGCGAGCCGATCGCGGCGGTCTGACGCACGGCTCGCGCACTGCCGAGCGTGGCATCTTCGAGCACGTCTTCAGGCTGTGGCACCATGCCGGGGAACGCGTCGTCGCGGCGCACGCGCTCGGTGAGCATGGCGACCCGCATCACCTCGAAGAGGTCGGTGGTGTTGTTGTCGGTGCCCATGGCGATGGGCACGCCAGCCGCGCGCAACGCGGGAATCGGCGGAATCACGCCGCGGTTGGCGGCCATGGCTGCCTGATGCGACACGATCGTGCCGGACCGCGCCAGCAGCGCGATGTCGGCGTCGTCCACATAACGGCAGTGCGCCGCAAAGAGCCGCGATCCGAGAAAGCCGTGTCGGTCGAGAAACCCCACGGGACTGACGCCGTGGTGCCTGCGCACGTAGTCCACCTCGGCGCGGCTTTGCGACAGGTGGATGGTGTAGCCCAGGTCGTTGGTCTCGGCGAAGGCGCGCACGGCGCGGAGCAGTTCGGGCGAAGAGTTCTCAGCGAGTGCGGCGGCGGGGAACACGCTGATGCGCCCGTTCTGCTTGCCGTGCCACGCGGAATGGAGATCGGCGATGCGCCGCATCCCTTCGTCGCGCAGCGTCGGCGAGAAGCGCGGAGGCTCACCCTTCGCGAGGATCTCGGGCGACATGGGCGACCCGCCCTCCCGGTCGGTGGCCGACTCGGCAAACACGCAGCGGATCCCGGTGCCGGCCAGTGCGGACGCCGTCGGCGCGATGCCGCCCACGTTCTCGACGACAGTCGTCGAACCCGTGCGGATGGCTTCGAGCGCGCCCACGACGGCCATCAGCGTGGCCTCGTCCCGCGAGACGAGGCTCGTCGGCTGTACGGCCAGCCGATAGCTGTTGGGGAAGCCGAAGTCTTCGTTGAAGCCGCGCGCGAGCGTCTGCCCCAGATGCGCATGGCAGTTGATGAGGCCCGGCAAGAGCGCCTTGCCTCGTCCGTCGTAGACCTCGGCCTGCGGATAGTTCTTCAGCACGTCGTCGGTAGGCCCAATTGCGACGATCCGGCCCCCCTGCACGGCCAGTGCCACGTCGTGCTGGACGGCGTCGACGGTGACGAGCGTGGTGTGCGAGAACACGACGGCGCGCCCGGCTGGCGGCTGCGCGTGCGCGCCAGGAGCGTCGAGTAACAGGGCGGCTGCGCCGGCGCCGGCACTTGCGAGCAACTCGCGACGGCTGAGGCTGGGTGACGGCATGGCGAACCGTAGCGCCGGGGCAAAAGCATGTCAAGGACGCCACCAGCTGCCTGCGGACCACAATTGACTCTGCGCGCGGGAGCCGGTACCATTTCTGCAAACGCCTGCGGCACACAGTTGCGGGTCGAAGGAGTGTTCCTGATGCAGCGCACCCAGAAGTTCGGCTGGATTCTCACTCTCAGCATGGCCGTGCTTGTGCCCACCGTCGTTGGCGTGGTGGCCCCCCTTCACCTGGGCGCTCAGCAGACGCCTGCCGCCGCCGAGGCGGCGGTGACGTTCACCAAAGACATCGCTCCGGTGCTGCAGCGCAGCTGCCAGAACTGCCATCGGCCCGGCCAGGTGGCGCCCATGTCGCTCATCACCTATGAAGAGACCCGGCCGTGGGCACGCGCCATCCGGCAGCGTACCTCCATCCGTGACCGGGCCGGCGCCATGCCCCCGTGGTACGTGGAGAAGAACATCGGCATCCAGCAGTACAAGCATGACCCGTCGCTGTCAGACGACGAAGTCGCGAAGATCGCCAAGTGGGTCGAGGCGGGCGCGCCGCGCGGCAACGCCGCCGACATGCCCGCGCCGATTCAGTGGCCCGATGACGCGACGTGGTCCATCGGCGAGCCCGATCTGATTGTCGAGGGCCCGGAGATTGTCGTGAAGGGCACCTCTCCCGACTGGTGGGGCGAACTCGAGCCCACCAAGATTGCCCTCGCCGAAGACCGCTACGTCGCGGCCGTTGAGATCAAGGAAGTCAACGACATCAAGAGCGGCGACGCAGGGCGCGACACGGTCGGTCAGCGCTACGTCTACCACCACTTGATCTGGTC
Organism: Acidobacteriota bacterium; assembly: GCA_031378585.1. Taxonomy (GTDB): domain Bacteria; phylum Acidobacteriota; class Vicinamibacteria; order Vicinamibacterales; family UBA2999; genus CADEFD01. The sequence goes on from JANNEJ010000310.1 coordinate 2,806, forward strand.
CACGGCGGTCATCGAGCCGGGCGGCGAACTGCCCGAGAGCTCGGGTCTGGGAGGCTGGCCGGTGCACGAGGTCGGCCGCAACGCCGACGTGTTCGCGCCCACGGCGGGCCGCCTGCTCAAGGCCAACTCGAGCATCATCTACGAGTCCACGCACCTGCACTCGAACGGTCGCGACACCAAATCGCGCCTGCGCTTCGGCTTCAAGCTGCACCCGAAGGG
>JANNEJ010000315.1:0-6579 GCA_031378585.1 Acidobacteriota bacterium
CCGCCAGGGCCGTAGCCCTCGTAGTTAATCTCTTCGTAGGTGACACCAGGCAGCTCGCCCGTGCCGCGCTGGATCGCCCGCTTGATGTTCTCGGCCGGCATGTTGGCGGCCTTGGCTTCGGTCACCACGGTGCGCAACCGCGGGTTCATGTTGATATCACCGCCGCCGTTGCGGGCCGCGACGGTCATTTCCTTGATCAGGCGGGTGAACAGCTTGCCGCGTTTGGCGTCAAGCGCGCCCTTCTTGTGCTTGATGGTATGCCACTTGGAATGGCCGGACATGGCGTTGCTCCCAAACAGAAGAACGGGGAAATCGACCCCCTAGTTTAACAAACCTTGCGAGCCAGAATGATCCACACTTCGGCCTCGGGATCCCAGGGGCCGCCCTGATAGTCGCCAAGCCGCATCTCGACCTGGAACCCTGCCTTTTCGAGTCGTCTCGTCATCTGCGGCACGGAAAGCGTGCGGAACGTGAGCGCGAACATGTGCCGCCGGACGGCCCGGCCTTTGCGCTCCACGAACTCCTGGTCGAAGATCGTGAGGCCTTTTGCCTTGTCCTGCCGCACCGACTCCAGGAGCGTCACGTGCGTGCCTCCCCGACTGCGCAGCCCGCGCAGGCTGATTCTCTTGGCGTGCTCGCCCCAGGAGGGCAGGTCGGCCACCAATTCCAGGCAGAACATTCCCTCGGTTTCAACTACTCGTGCCACCTCCGACAGCGTGGTCGTCAGGTCGCGCTCAGACAGCAACGATTGCAAGATGCCGTACGGAGCCATCACGAGCTGGAACGACGCGGCAGCGAACGGCAAATGTCGGATGTCGCTTCGGATGAGTTCAGGCCTCCTGCCACGTTGTTGACGCCGCACCCTCCGCCTGGCACGCGCGAGCATCTCGCCCGAACGGTCAATGCCCACCACATGCACACCTTCGTGCGCCAATGGCATGGTGATGCGGCCGGTGCCGCAGCCAAGTTCCAGCACCGGGCCCTCGACCACGCCCGTCATGCGCAGCCAGAAAGGCACGTCGCGGCGACCGAGGGTCCGGGCGTTCTCCCAGTCATAAAACCGGGCGTAGTCGTCCCACCCGTGCCAGCCTTCCTTCGCGCTGGTCGTCGTCTTCGGGCCCAAGGCAGTCTTACGCCTCGCGGTCATCTGGGAACCGGGCGGCGCCGTCGAACCAGTGCAGGTCTATGGGAGCGCAAGAGAACGCCATGCGCGGCGAGTATAACGGGGCCCGGCGGGGATCCGGCTGCAAACGTCCGGCCGGCTTGCGCAATTGAGCATACTGAGCGCTTCGACGTCGCGAACTGAGGGGAATCACGAACGAATCCGCGTCGGTCGCCCTCGGCGGCCGACACAGGGAGAGGTCCAATGAGTCATCCCGAAGTGGTGCGTCCGGTGGACTGTGCCGAATATCGACCGGACAAGATGGGTAAGTCCACGATCTTCTCGTCGCTGCGGATGATCGTGGGCCTCAACGCTTTTGAACCCGGGCAGGTTCATGCCCTCCACGCCCACCAGGGCATGGACAAGCTCTACTACGTGCTCGACGGCGAGGGCGTGTTCCTGCTCGACGGTGCGGAGTTGCCCATGCGCGCGGGCGATCTGCTCGTAGCGCCCGAGGGAGTGCCGCACGGTGTGCGCAATCCTGGCCCGGCACGGCTCGCTGTGCTGGCGGTGCTCGCTCCCGGCGAGCCCGCACGGTAGCCGACTGAGAGCGCTTGCCCGTATGATCGCGCACCATGACTGAGAGCGCGGTTCCTTCGACGATCGGTGCGCTCATGACTGACGCTCCGGGTCTCATCGACGCTGGTTCACGCCGGCAGCGCTGTGCGTGGTGCGGAGTCGACCCGTTGTATGTGACGTACCACGACCGGGAGTGGGGGTGGCCCGTCACGAACGACCAGCGACTCTTCGAGAAGATCTGTCTCGAGGGTTTTCAGGCCGGACTGAGTTGGCTGACGATTCTAAGGAAGCGCGAGCGCTTTCGGACGGCATTCGATGGCTTCGACGCTGCGCTCGTCGCCCGCTATACCGGCCGCGACGTTGCGCGCTTGCTCGGCGATCCTGGCATCGTCAGGCACCGCGGCAAGATTGCGTCGACAGTCAACAATGCCGCGCGTGCGCTGGAGCTCTCGGCCGAGTTCGGATCTCTGGCGGCCTACGCGTGGTCGTGGGAGCCCCCAGCGACAGAGCGACCGCCACGAGTCACGTGGGACGCGGTCAAGGCGATGCCGACGACGGCAACGTCGTCGGCATTGTCGAAAGATCTGAAGCGGAGGGGCTGGACCTTCGTGGGCCCCACGACCATCTACGCGTTCATGCAGGCGGTGGGACTGGTGAACGATCACATCGACGGCTGCTTCGTTCGCCCCGAAGTGGACCGCGCTCGACACGCCGTCGTGCGGCCGACGCCGCCGACTATTGCTGCTCGACGCTGAAGCCGGCCTGTCTCAGAAGCGCCACGACGCTGTCTGGTCCCACCAGATGAGCGCCGCCGACGACCACAAGACAGGGCGCGCGTTCGGCCGCGCACGCGGCAATCTTCGGCGCCCAATCTTGGTTCCGCTCGACAAGCAAACGCTGGTAAACCTCCGGTGCCTCGCGGAACTCCTCCAGCAGCAGACGGTCGAGCGCGGTGACGTCGCCCGACTTCCACGCCGCTACGATCTGCGTGACGGCCGCCACCTGCGTATCCGCGTCGGCGAGCGCCACCCGCAGCATTTCGACCTGCACGTTCATGGGAAGCCCATCGAGGCGCTCGATCTGGGAGGCCGCCGTTTCGAGCCCGCGCACTAGGCGCTTCTCCGCCACGGCACGGTCGTAGAAGTGCCGGTCGATGCCAAACGCCGGGTCGAAACCCGCACTTCGCAGGGCTGGCACGGCAAGTGTCATCGCCACGAGCCACGGCTTCATCCGGTCCAGCATCATCATGGGCAGGCCTGCGGCCACGGCCTTGGCCTCAATGGATGTATACGTCTCGGGGTCAAGCAGTCCTCTCAGCGTGCGGCCATCAGTGAAGATCGCCTTGGCCGCCAGGGGCAGAGCGGCGGCCGGATCCGCCGCAGCCCCAAGGTCGATCTCTTCAACCAATGTGCCGCTTTCCGAGAACGCCTTGTCGAAGACGTCTGGCAGCGGGTACGCATCGCCCTTGAGCAGGTGCACGGACCCCACCAGCCACGCCACGGGCTTCCCTTCCTTGGCCACGCGCCAGACGAAGTTTCGGCCGACAGCTGCCTCTGGTAGCCGCGCCGGCGCCTGGGCCAGCGCGAGAGCGGGTACCAGGAGTGTCGTGAGAACCGCGAACCTGAGAACCGTGCACCTACTGGGCATGGGTCGAGCCTAGCACGCGTCGATTCCGGCCGGTGCGCAGCGGTGCGCGCTGCTACCATGGACAGTAATGACGCTGGCTGACCGGCTGACGGGCGCGCTCGTCATGGCGCCCATGACGAAGGGGTCGAACTTGCCCTATCGCCGGTTGTGCGTGGAGCTCGGCGCCCGCATCACGATGAGCGAGATGACGGTGGCGCGCCGGTTGAAACAGAAACGCAAGGGGGAGTTCGCGCTGATCCGTCGCGCCCCGGATGAGCCATTTTTCGGGGTGCAGCTGGCCGGTACGAATCCTGAGGAGATGGGCTGGGCGGCACAGCTCGTCGAGTCTCGGGGCGGCGACTTCGTGGACATCAATTTCGGCTGTCCGATCGATCACTTCACGCGCAAAGGTCTCGGCGCATCGATTGGCCGGCAACCGAATCGTATCCGGCGCATCGTAGACGCGATGAAACGGGCCGTGCAGCACGTTCCGGTGACCGCCAAGATCCGGCTCGGCTGGAACAACGACGACCTCAACTACCTGGACCAGGCCCAGGCCGCGGTCGATGGAGGAGCCGACGCGATCACGGTGCATGGCCGAACCAGGAACGCGCGCTACCGGCTCGCCGCCGACTGGGACGCGATCGCCAAAGTCGTGGCCGCGGTGCCAATACCCGTCGTGGGCAACGGAGACGTGCTGTTTCCTCATGAGATTGAGGCAGCGCGAACCCGTTCTGGGTGCGCGGGCGTAATGTCGGCGCGCGGAGTCCTCATCAAACCATGGCTCTTCCGTGAAGCCTCGGAGGGGTATCTCGACCTGGACGCGGACGCCAGGGTGGCCATCTACCGCCGCTACGTGACTCTGGCGCTGGAGCATTGGGGCGGTGACGATTTCGGACGACAACGCGCACGAGAGTTTCTTCGGTGGCACGTCGGCTTCTGGTGCAGGTACTCGAGACGCCGCGCTGACGGGTCGTGGCCGTCGATGCAGCACCGCGAGACCAACGCGCTGCTGCATACCGCCGTCGAGGCGTTGCTGGCCCGAACTGACGCCCCCGCCCTCGACTACGTGACAGACTGCCTGCTGCTCGACCGGCCGATTGAACCAGGCGCCGCCCCTGCAGAGGTCAGTTCCACGCCGGAGCTCGACGTGGAGTCCGAGGGCTGAGATGCGGGTCACAGCAGCGTGGCTCCTCGTGGCACTGGCGTTTCCGCTCTTGGCTCATGCTCAAGCAGGCGCATTGCCGATGGCGGTAGGCGAGCTCGAGCTGGAGTCGCTATCTGGCGAGTGGCACGAGATAGCCGCGTACGGCTCGTGGTGGCAGCGCCGCTGTGTGGCCGACACGCGCTACGTGTGGATTGTCAGAGGGCCCCGAACCATCGATGTCCAATGCTCGTGCACGGGGACTTTCGGCGTCGAGAGTCGGAGCGGACGCATTCGCGCAGCCGAGCCCTCGCGGCCTGGGCAGCTCTCGGCGCGTTTCGCGCCGGTGCTGCTGTCGTGGCTTCCGGGCGCCTGGAGCGACTACTGGGTGTTCGGTCGCGGCGAGGACTCGGGATGGCTGTTGGTGGGTGATCGCCGACGGCGGCGCCTGGCCATACTATCCCGGTGGGCGGCGCTCGACGAAGCAGCGTTTGCGGCGGCCATTGCTGTAGCACGTCGACAGGGATTCGAGGTCGACCGCCTATTGAGTGTGCCGCAGGTTCGAGGCAGTGCGAGGTTGCTGAGCCCGTCCGCTGCCCTCACGGCCGAGGGCACGAGCGGTTCTGGACACAGCATCGTTCCAGGTGCGTCGAACAGGCGCTGAAACCCCGCCTGGTTGGCGCTTGTATTGCTGAGCTGTCACGGGAGAGGTTGAGACAACTCCGCTAGTCTTCGCTGGACCTGCGTGTTCGCCGGAAATTCCGACTTGAGCGTCTCGAGAACTTGACGCGCCGCGCTCGCGTCTCCCGAGGCCGCCAGCGCACTCGCCCTCAGCAGCCCCGCCCGCACGCGCATACGAACATCTTCCGTGGGCACGCGTATCGCATCGAGTCGACGGAGCGCATCTTGGGGTGCCTTCCGGTCGCTGATGACGGAGTCTACGTGCGCCAACTGCAGCTCGAGATGCTCAGGAAAGCGAACCGCGACCATCTCTATGAGCGCTGCGGCCTCGGGCAACTTGCCGGACTGACGGTCGAGAGCCGCCTGATGGTAGGCCGCAGCGATAAGCAGGCGATTGACGTCTGCGGGATCCCCAGATCTGATTCCCACACCGCCCGCGTATCCGTACACGAGCTCTCCGCCTAGATCGGCGGCCCGGTAGGTCACCCCGCACGCAGCCAGTCCCACAACGGCAGCTGCCCACGCCGCTGCCCTGGCGGCGGAGTGCCTCCGCGCCGCGAGGGCCGCCGCCACGACCTCGAACGCGACCAGCACCGCCAAGGCGTTTCGAGCCCGTTCTCCCCATTCTTCGTGTTCGACGACGGCCGGCCGTACCCCGGGAACCCGTTCCACGGGGCCGTGTGCATCGGTGCCTGAACGCACAGCGACGAATCCGGCGCCCGCGGCCAGGACGACAAGCACCGCTGCCGCGGTTGGCAGCCACGCTTGACGCACGAAGAGTGACACCCAGCGGAACGCGACACCAACAATTGCCAGGGCTACGACGAAATGAACGACTTGTGGGTGCAATGCGGCAAGGCTCGGCATGAAGACTAGAACTCCTGCGAACAAGAATACCCAAAAAAGAAAAAGCCCGACGCTTTGATAAAGCGTCGGGCTCCTCTCGATATATCCCCGGCAGCGACCTACTCTCCCACGCACCTACGCACGCAGTACCATCGGCGGTAGCAGGCTTAACTTCCGTGTTCGGAATGGGAACGGGTGTGACCCTGCTCCTATGGCCACCGGGAAACTTAGTGTCTGGGGTCCGGCCGACGGGTCCCGCATGCGAGCGGACTCACGCGTCTGCGCCGGTCGCCCCAGATCATCTTGATCACCGGGTCCCGGGACTCGGACCCGGGGCTCGGCAAAACTGTTGTCAAAGAACGCTACGGTGAATCGAAGGGCGTTTACCGGATCCCGAGACCCGGGCCCCGAGACCCGCCTACTGATTATCCTGCAATCGATTGTTATTTGATCACACACCCGCAGCAGGCGAGTGAAAATGGTCAAGCCTCACGGCTAATTAGTATCGGTTAGCTCCACGTATCGCTACGCTTCCACACCCGACCTATCAACCTGGTAGTCTACCAGGAGCCTTCAGGGACTTACGTCCAGGGAAATCTCA
>JANNEJ010000353.1:0-3785 GCA_031378585.1 Acidobacteriota bacterium
CCGCCAGGCCGGCGATCCGCTGGCCACGACCAAGGGCGGCTTGTCGATCTATCGCGCCGAGGGCCGCGAAACCGAATACAAGGCCGACCCCAGCAGCACGCGCCGCAGCCGCACCACGCCGAACATTCCGCCGTACGCGGAGAACTGGCGCCTCACCGGCATCACGCCTGTGACGGAAGACATCACGCTGTACGCGATGTCGCCGCACATGCAACTGCGCGGCAAGAGCTTGAAGTGGGTGATCGTCTCTCCCGACGGCACCGAGAAAACCATCCTCAACGTGCCGAAGTTCGACTTCAACTGGCAGTTCAACTACGAGTTGAAGGAGCCGTTGAAGATTCCCGCGGGCAGCAAGATCCTCGGGCTCGGCATCTACGACAACTCGATCCGCAACAAGTGGAATCCCGGCCCGCACCTCGAAGTGTTCTGGTCGGAGCAGAGCTGGGACGAGATGTATCAGCCGTTCACGGAGTACACCGTCGATAGCCAGATGCTCTCGGGACCAGGCGCCAAGCTCACCACGTCCCAGCAACAGCGTCAGCAGCGCTAGCGCCATGTCATCCCGGATGCTTACGACCGTTGTTCTGCTCGGCATCGCGGCCGGGTGTGCCCCCACACCTCCGCCGCTGCGACCCGTGGCCGATGTGAAGCAGCTCATGAAGTCGGTGCTCGAACCGTCGGCCGATTTCTACTGGGACGGCGTGGGCACGGTCATCGATCAGACCGGCACGACCGAGATCGCGCCCGAGACCACGGAAGATTGGGACGCGCTCGTGAACAGTGCGTACGTGATCGCGGAGTCGGGCAACCTGCTCATGCTGGGCACCCGCCCGAAAGACGGCGGCCAGTGGATGCAGCTGTCACGGTCGCTCGTGGACGTGGGCGAGAAAGCCATCCGCGCGGCCCAGGCTCACGACACCAAGGGCGTGTTCGACGTGGGCGCCGAGGTCTACGACGTGTGCAGCAGCTGCCACGCGAAGTACGGCGCGGATGCACCGAAGAACAGCGGAAGCTGACGCGACGGACGTCTACGGCCGCTTGCCGTAGCCCGGCCGGAAGTGCTCGTGGCACACGACGCACGACTGGTACATCTCGTCGTTCAGGGCCTCGAGGGCAGCCACGTCCTTGGCCTTGGCCGCAGCAAACGCCTTGCGGCCGGCTTCGAGCATCAACTGCGAGTCCGCGATCCACTGGGCCCGGCCGCGGGCCCGCGAGGGCATCAGCAGCAGGTGACCTGACTCTGCCAGCATCAGGGTCTGCGCCTGCAGGACGCCCCATTCGGCGTCGGTCGTGGGCGTGCGGCTCGTGATGTAGAACACGGCGTCGGAGGCGGGCCGGATCACGTGCACCATCAGTTCGCTCATCGTGCCGACCGGGCGGGAAGCAGGAGCCGCTGGCGACGACGGTGCCGCCGCACGTGGGGCGGGCGCCGGCGCGGAGGGTGGAGCCGGGGAGGGCCGTGTTTGACCAGCGGTCACCACGACCGCGGCCACCAGTGTCAGCAAGGTCAGTGCTGCCGTACGCATGCCCGGAGCATATACTGTTCGCCGTGTCGTTGCTTCCCCTCTGGCAGTGGATGGCCGCGCAGCCTTGGAGCATCGGCCTGCGCGAGTCGCTCTTCATGTGGCCGCTGCTTGAATCGACGCACGTGCTCACGTTGATGATGTTCGTGGGCACGACGACGATGCTCGACCTGCGGCTTCTGGGCGTCACCTTCCGTGGCGTGCCGGCGTCGGAGTTCACGGGCCGCCTGCTGCCGTGGACGCGCGCGGCGTTTGCGGCGATGACCGTGACCGGGCTGCTGCTGTTCTACGCCAACCCCGTGCGTTATCACCACAACCTGTTCTTCCGGGCAAAGGTGATTCTGCTCGTGGCCGCCGGCCTCAACATCTGGTGGTTCCATTCCAGGGCGCATAGCCGGGTGCAGGCGTGGGACCTGACCATGCCGCCTCCCAGGGCCGCGCGGCTGGCGGCGGTCGTCTCGCTGGCGGTGTGGGTCGGCGTCGTCGTGACGGGGCGCATGGTGGCCTACAACTGGTTCGATTGCGAACTGCAGCCTCAATCGGCGTTCGTGAACTGGGCGGCGGCGTGCGTCGTGCCACCGGTCGGGGAGTAGGGCGATGCTGTTGCCGTTCTTCGAGTGGTGCGAGTCGACGGGGCTTGGCCTGGTCGTCCGCGAGTCGGTGTGGCTGTTTCCGGTGATCGAGGCGGTGCACCTGCTGGGCCTGTGCATGCTCGGGGGCGCCCTGTTCCTGGTCGACCTGCGGATGCTCGGCGCCGGGCTGACGCGCACGCCGCTTCCGGCGCTGGCGCGTCAGGCGCGACCGTGGCTCGTGGCGGGTGTGGTCACGATGCTGGCCAGCGGCGTGCTGCTGTTCCTGTCGGAAGCCGTCAAGTGCTACTACAGCCAGTCGTTCTGGGTGAAGATCACGACCCTGCCGGCCGGCTTGCTCTTCACGTTTGTCGTCCGTGAGCGCGTAGCTGCGGCCGCCGCCGATCACCCCGGCTTCACGGTGGCGGCAACCGGCGCCGTCTCTATTGCGCTGTGGGTCACCGTGGCCGCGGCCGGCCGCTGGATCGGGTTCTCGTAAGGACGGCGAAGAGCGGCTAGCGGCCGCCCGGCTTCTTCGTGGTGCCGTCGGTCGGATCGCGGCCGTCCTTGGGCGCGCCGGTGCCCGAGGAGCCCATGAACATCTTGCGGCCATCAGTGAAGGTCACGTCGCGGCCGTTGGCGCGCTTCAGCGAGTGGTCCTTGGTCTGGTAGCCGTCGACGACGAGCTCGGTCCCTATGGTGAGCGAGTCGCGCGTGAGCCCGCGCCGCAGCAGCGTATTGGGCGTGCCGCCCTCTACCATCCACACTTCGGGCTTGCCGTCCTTCACGACCTCGATGTGGATCCAGGCGTGCGGGTTCACCCATTCAAGCTTGACCACCTTGCCCTGCAGCTTGATGGGGGCGTTGGGGTCGAACTCGGCCCCGAACGCGTGATGACCGGCCACCGGGACGGTCGAGGCCAGCACCAGGCTGGCGGCCAGAATCGAGAAGGCGATGCGCATGGTCGTGTCTCCCTATTGCTTCGGCAGCGATTTCTTCGCCGCGTCGCGCTCTTTTTCCTGCGAGCGTTCGCCGCTCAACACGTTCGACAGGGCGTGGTTGCCCTCGTGGCACGCGTACTCGTAGACCATCTCATTCAGGGCTTCGAACGGCACCTCGCCGCTCCACGGACGCGTGAACGTGGCCGGGTCGTCGATCGTGAACTTGTAGAGCAGCGTGTCAGCGTCGACGCGCGAGAAACGCTCGATGACCTTGAGCGTGTCGGACGCGCCGCGAAAGATCTGCTGCGGATGGAAGTTGGTGGTCTCGACGACGAGTGTGTCGCCTTCCCACCGGCCAATCGAATCGCCCCACCAGGGCCGTACCTGAGCCGGTGGATGCTGATGCTGCGTGCCGAGCCGGATGATGCGCGCGTCGTGCACCATCTCGGTCATGACGAGCAGGTGATCCTTGGTCTGCACGATGGTGTAGTTGTTGTTGTAGAAGTAATTGGGCAGCATGGGCGGCCCCGCGTTCGAACCGAATGACGCGATGCAGCGCTCGGCCAGCGGACGGTTTTCCGGGTTGTCGTATTCGCCGAATTGCTGGAAGAGCTTCACGCGCGCCGCTTGCCGCTCGCGCGCCTCCGGTGTGAGCGCCGGCACGCGGCCATCTGGGGGGTCCACGACGAGCGACGCGCGGTACTCGCCGTTCACGACCGCCACCCGACTACCGGCGTCGATCCAGAAGTTGT
>JANNEJ010000354.1:0-2438 GCA_031378585.1 Acidobacteriota bacterium
CGTGAATCTTGTCGTCCACCAGGTGCGAGAGCTTCAGCATGTAGATGTAGCCGACCGTGACCGGCTGCTCGAACAGGTCGCCGGTGAGGCCGTCGCGCAGACGCGTCTTGCCGCCCACCTGATCGAGACCGGCCTTGTCGAGCCAGTCGGTGATCTCGGCTTCGGTCGCTCCGTCGAACACCGGCGTGGCGAAGTAGAGGCCGAGCGCGTGGGCCGCCCATCCGAGGTGGGTCTCGAGAATCTGCCCGACGTTCATGCGCGACGGCACGCCCAGCGGGTTCAGCACGATCTCCACCGGTGTACCGTCTGGCAGATACGGCATGTCTTCTTCGGGAAGCACGCGGGCGATGACGCCCTTGTTGCCATGCCGGCCGGCCATCTTGTCGCCGACCTGGAGCTTGCGCTTCATGGCGACGTAGACCTTGACCAGCTTGATCACGCCTGGCGGCAGCTCGTCGCCCCGGCGGACCTTTTCCTTCTTCTCTTCGAAGATCTGCCGGATGACGTCGACCTGACGCTCCGTGCGCTCTTCAATCGCCCGAAGATCCGGTTCGAGCCCGGCGTCGTCGGTCTCGACCTTGGCCCGCACCAGCACGGCAAAGGGCAGGTTCTGCATCAGTTCAGGCGTCAAGGCCTGTCCCTTGCGCAACAACCGTTCGCGGCCGAACTCATCGAACATATCGGAGCGCAGCACCCGGCCCGTGAGCATCTGCGCCACGCGCTTCTTGGTCTCTTCGTGCAGGATGCGAATTTCGTCCTGCTGGTTCTTGTCCATGATGTCGAGCTCTTCTTGCTCGATCGCCTTGGCACGGTCGTCCTTCTCGATGCCCTTTCGGGAGAAGATCTTGACGCCGACGACGATGCCCTCGATGCCCGGTGGGCAGATGAGGGACGCATCGCGCACGTCGCCGGCCTTTTCACCGAAGATCGCGCGCAGGAGCTTTTCCTCCGGCGTGAGCTGTGTCTCGCCTTTGGGCGTGACCTTGCCCACCAGGATGTCGCCCGGCTTCACGTAGGCGCCGATCCGGATGATGCCACTGTCGTCGAGGTCGCGCAGATACGTTTCCGACACGTTCGGGATGTCGCGGGTGATTTCCTCCGGCCCGAGCTTCGTGTCGCGCGCTTCGATCTCGAATTCTTCGATGTGAATCGAGGTGTAGTAGTCCTCTTTCACGGTCTTCTCGGACACGAGAATCGCGTCCTCGAAGTTGTAGCCGCGCCAGGGCATGAACGCGACGAGCACGTTGCGCCCAAGCGCGAGCTCGCCAAGCTCCGTGCAGGGGCCGTCGGCCAGGACCTGGCCCTTGTGGACGCGTTGGGCCACCGACACAATCGGCTTCTGGTTGATGCACGTGTTCTGGTTCGACCGCTTGAACTTGGTCAGAGGGTAGATATCGGCCCCCATTTCCTTGCTCGCGTCTTCCCCGCCTTCGACGCGCACCACGATGCGGGTGCCATCGACGAAGTCGACCGTGCCGGACCGGCGCGCCACGATGACGGCGCCCGAGTCGCGCGCGGTGATGTACTCCATGCCCGTGCCCACGTAGGGCGCCCTGGCACGCAGCAGCGGCACCGCCTGGCGCTGCATGTTCGAGCCCATGAGCGCCCGGTTCGCATCGTCGTTCTCGAGGAACGGGATGAGCGAGGCGGCCACCGACACGAGCTGCTTCGGCGAGACGTCGATGAAATCGACTTCGTCACGCCGGGCCAGGATGAAATCGCCCTGCTTACGGGCGTTGACGCGGTCGGTCTTGAGGTTCAGGTCTTCGTCGAGCTCGACGTTGGCCTGGGCGATGATGTACTGGTCTTCTTCCCAGGCCGACAGGTAGAACGCGTGAGGCTCGAACTCCACGCCCTTCTTCTTGCTGCGGCCGTCGGCCCCCACGAGTTCATCGGCCGGCACGATATCGCCGACTTTGTACTTCGCGTGGCCACCGTTGTTCTGCACCAGCACGTAGTCCACCACACGCCCGTCTTTCACCTTGCGGTAGGGCGACTCGATGAACCCGAACTCGTTGATGCGGGCATAGCAACTGAGCGAGCTGATGAGGCCGATGTTTGGACCTTCAGGCGTCTCGATCGGGCAGATGCGGCCGTAGTGCGTGGTGTGGACGTCGCGCACCTCGAAACCGGCGCGTTCACGGGAGAGACCGCCTGGCCCAAGCGCCGAGAGACGCCGCTTGTGCGTGACCTCGGAGAGGGGATTGGTCTGGTCCATGAACTGCGAGAGCTGAGACGACCCGAAGAACTCGCGAATCGCCGCCATAACGGGCTTCGCGTTAATCAGGTCGTGCGGCATGGCCGTGGCCATTTCCTGATAGACCGACATCTTCTCCTTGATCGCGCGCTCCATGCGGACCAAGCCGATGCGGAACTGATTCTCGAGCAGTTCGCCGACCGACCGCACGCGGCGGTTGCCAAGATGATCGATGTCGTCG
>JANNEJ010000373.1:0-3974 GCA_031378585.1 Acidobacteriota bacterium
CCGCGTTGCTGTAGGGAATCACCGACGACAGGAAACTGTAGGTGCGGCAGAACACCTTGGCCTTGCCCTTGAAGGCCACCTGCGCGTCCTCGTCGAGCCGATCCACGTAAGCCGCCACACAGGCGTCGAGAATCGGGTCTAGCTGGTCGCGTTCGGCATCGCCGAGGAACAGCGCCACCACCTGCTGCACCTGCGCCGGCGAATACACCTGCGCGGCGTCGAGCGCCGCTTTCAGGTCGTGTAGCTTGTTGGGGTCGGTTTCTTCGGCGAGCAGTGTCGTGCGGTAGTAGTCCTGGAAGGCGAACGTGATCGCCTCGCTGTTGTTCTGGAAGTCGAGCACGAAGCAGTCGTGCTTCTGGGGATGCGCGCGGTTGAGTCGCGACAGGGTCTGCACGGCCTTGATGCCCGAGAGCGGCTTGTCCACGTACATCGTGTGAAGCAAGGGCTCGTCGTAGCCGGTCTGGAACTTGTCGGCGCAGATCAGGAAGCGATAGGGGTCGGTCTGGACCCTCCCGGCGATGTCGCCGCTGGAAAACCCGTTGAGCGATGCCTCGCTCACCTTGGCGCCACCGTAATCGTGCTCGCCAGAGAACGCGACGATGGCCTGATACGGGCTCTTCCGCTCGGCAAGGTACGTCTTGAAGGCGTGGAAGTATTGAATCGCCCGCTCGATGCCGCTCGTGACCACCATCGCGCGCGCTTGGCCGCCGATCTTTCCCGCGGCCAGCACCCGCTCGTGGAAGTGGTCCGCCATGATCTCGGCCTTGAGCCGGATGGCGTGGTCGTGGCTCTCGACATACCGGCGCAGCTTCTTCTGCGCCTTCTTGGTGTCGAATTCGGGGTCGTCCTCGGTCTTCTTGACGAGCTTGTAGTAGCTGTCGACCGGCGTGTAGCCCTTGAGCACGTCAAGAATGAAGCCCTCCTCGACCGCCTGCTTCATGGTGTAGCTGTGGAAGGGCCGGTGCTTGACCTTGCCCTCGGCGTCGGCCGGCAGCGGCTCGCCGAACATCTCGAGCGTCTTGTTCTTGGGCGTGGCGGTGAAGGCGAAGTAGCTGGCGTTGGTCAGCATCTTGCGCGCCGCCATGCGCCTTGCGAGTGCCTCGTTCACCGTGTCCTCGGGGTCCGGCCCTTCGCCCTCGCTCGTGTCCTCGCCCTCCACCGGGTTGCCGAGCGCCTGGCTCATGGCCGCCGACGTCTTGCCGCCTTGGCTGGAGTGCGCTTCGTCGATGATGATGGCAAACGTCTTGCCGCCCTCGCTGGCGATTTCGTCGAGGATGAACGGGAACTTCTGCACTGTCGAGACGATGATCTTCTTGCCGTCTTGAATGAACTTGCGCAGGTCGCCAGAGTCTTTGGCGTGGCCCACCGTGGCGCCCACCTGCATGAACTGCTTGATGGTCGTCTGGATCTGGTGGTCGAGCAGGCGCCGGTCGGTCACCACAATGACCGAGTCGAACACCTCGCTCTTCGCCTGATCACCCTCGCGCTTCAGGCCGATGAGCTGGTGCGCCAGCCACGCGATGGAGTTCGATTTGCCGCTGCCCGCCGAATGTTGGATCAAGTAACGTTTGCCCACGCCGTGGGTTTGCGCGTGGGCGAGTGCCTGCCGCACCACGCCGAGCTGGTGGTAGCGCGGCCACACCTGCCGGCGCTTCTTCTTGCCGCTGCGCGGGTCTTTATCCTCCACGACCTGCGCGTAGTTCTCGAGGATGTTCGTCAGGCCCGCTGGGGTGAGCACCTCTTTCCAGAGGTAGTCGGGCTTGAGGCCGCTCGGATTGGGCGGGTTGCCGGCACCGTCGCGGTAGCCCCTGTTGAAGGGCAGGAACCACGACGCTTTGCCCCGGAGTTCGGTGCACATGCGCACCTCGCTGTCGTCCACGGCGAAGTGCACCACGCACCGGCCGAACTCGAACAGTCGCTCGCGCGGGTCGCGGTCGCGCCGGTACTGCTGCACGGCGTCTTCGACGGTCTGCTTGGTGAGGCTGTTCTTCAGCTCGAAGGTGGCGATGGGCAGGCCGTTGATGAACAGGCACAGATCGAGCGCCCGCCGTGTCTCGTCCATGCCGTAAGCGAGCTGGCGCGTGACGGAAAAGCAGTTCTGCCCATGCAGCGTCTCGGCCTTGGCGTTGCCCGGCGACGGCGTGCCGTAGAACAGGTTGAAGTGCACCGGACCGTGGTCCACGCCCTTGCGCAATACGTCGATGACGCCGCGCTTGCCGACCTCGGCCGACAGACGGGCCAGGAACCTGAGCCGGTTGATGTCCTTGGCGTCGGTCGCGTCTGCCAGCGCCAGCTTCTTGAACGCCTCGGGTTGGGTGCAACCCAGGAAGGCGAAGAGCTTTGGCACGTCGAGGGCGTGCGCGCGGTCGAACTCACGAGCCACGCCCGCCA
This sequence comes from Acidobacteriota bacterium, assembly GCA_031378585.1. GTDB lineage: Bacteria > Acidobacteriota > Vicinamibacteria > Vicinamibacterales > UBA2999 > CADEFD01. The sequence goes on from JANNEJ010000373.1 coordinate 2,392, forward strand.
CGTAGCCGGTGCCGCCGTAGGCCGCGGGTCGCTCGCGAACGACATCTGCGGCACCCGGGAGGCCGTCCTCGCCGGTCATGTGCCGCATGATCAGCGTTTCGAGACCTTTTTCGGTGGTGTCGGTCGTCACTCTTTGATGTCCGGTCGCGTCGGATTGTATCCTCGCTGGGCAGAATCAGAAGCCGCCGGCTTCAAGTGGCTGTTTTCGAGACAAAATTCCAAGACTCTCTCGAGATCTCCCGGCTACAATCCCTATAGGGACATGCAGATCACCGTCGACATCCCGCAGCCGCTCACCGGACAGTCCTCGGCCGACCTGGCCACGCGTGCCCGCCTGCTGCTCGTGGTGGATGAAGTGCGGGCTGAACGGTTGACTCGGTCCGCGGGGGCGCACGCCCTCGGCATGACGCTCGACGAATTCTTGATTGAGGCGGGCCCGCACGGCCTCTTCGCCGTCGACTACGACATCGACGACTTCAAGCGAGAGCTCGCGGCCATCGCACCGGCCCGCCGGTGATCGAGCGCGTCGCCTGCCGTGGTTGTCGTCGCTGACGCCTCGCCGCTCATTTACCTCTCACGGGTTGGCGCCCTCGACCTGTTGAACGTTCTCTTCGGAGAGGTCGTAGTGCCGCGCGCGGTCTGGGTAGAAGTCGTCGAACAACGCCCGAGCGCGCCAGGCCTCGATGGCTTGAAGGGCGCTCGCTGGATTCGCGTTGACGATGGCGAGCTGCCAACGACCGACCTTGGATTGGATCCCGGCGAAACGGCGGCCATCCTGCTCGCAGAGGAGCTGCACGCGGAACTGCTTCTCATCGACGAACGCATGGGCCGTCGAGTGGCCGAGACGCGAGGCCTTGTCGTGCGCGGCACTCTTGGCGTCCTTGTCCAGGCGCGGCGGGCGGGCGCCCTTCCCGCGCTGCGACCGGTCCTCGAGCAGTTGGTGGCCGAGGGCTTTCGAATCTCGCCAACGCTGCTTCGGGAGGCGCTTGCGGCGGTAGGTGAGCTCACCGACATCGGCGCGTAGTCAGATCACGCCTCAGGCCTTCGCCGACGCATCAAACGTCCGCGCCGTCGCTCTGCTCGTCGCGTTCCCACTGTGGATCTGCCTCATCGAGCGCGTGCGCGCGGTCGAACTCACGGGCCACGCCCGCCACGTAGCCGGTGCCGCCGTAGGGCGCCGGCCGTTCACGAGCGACATCCGCCGAAGCCGGGAGGCCGTCCTCGCCTGTCATGTGCAGCGTGACGAGCGTTTCAAGGCCCTTTTCGCTGGTGTCGGTCGTCGTTTGTACCGTTCCCTTGGCCAGGGCGTCCGGCCGGCGCCTCGAGCAGCCATCAAGCAACCATCAAGCAAGTCTGAGCGACATAACACATTGAATATAAAGGACTTGTCGCTTCTGGCGAAGCCGCCGCTGACCGAAAGCTGTTTGGCTATCAAGCAACCTCCATCGGGTCGCCGTTGTTAACCTTGAACTCGACCCACTCGGTTTCGCGCGGCAGCTTGCGCAGCTCGCGCACCAAACCGACGAGATACTCGGTGTTGCGATCGGCGCTCACGCGACCGCATCCTCGTCAGCGGGCTCGGG
>JANNEJ010000468.1:0-1878 GCA_031378585.1 Acidobacteriota bacterium
GTTCCACACCGGCTCGAAGCCGCCGCGCGAGATGCCGAGAATGGCCACTTCGGGCCAGTTGACGATGGGCGTGAAGGCCGTGCCGCCGATGCCGCCCAGGTTCGAAATCGACATCGACCCGCCCGACATGTCGTCGAGCGAGAGCTTGCGGGCCTTGGCCTTGTCGGCCAGTTGCTGAATCTCGACCGAGATCTGAATGAGGTTCTTCTGATCAGCGTTGCGCACGACGGGCACGAGCAGACCGTTGTCGGTATCGACGGCGATGCCCACGTGCACGTACTTCTTGTAGACGATGGCCTCGCCCGCGGCATCCACCGAGGCGTTGAACTGCGGGAACACTTTGAGCGCGCTGGCGATGACCTTCACGGCAATGGAGGTCACCGTCAGGTTGCCGCCGGCCTTCTCCACTTCCCCGCGGTACTTCTTGCGTACCTGTTCGAGGGCCGTGATGTCGGCCTTGTCGAACTGGGTCACGTGCGGAATCGTCGTCCACGCGTGCGACAGATGCTCGCTGGTCTTGCGGCGAATGCCGCTCATGGCCTTGCGCTCGACGGCGCCCCACTTCGAGAAGTCGGGCAAGGCCACCGAGGCGCCAGACACGGTGGCCACCGCGCGCTGTCCGCCGCCGCCCAGGCTCGCCATTACGGTCTTAGTGAACGCCTTCACGTCGTCCTGGCTGATGCGGCCGTTGGGACCCGTGCCAGAGACCTGGTGCAGGTCCACGCCCAGCTCGCGTGCCATGCGGCGCACCGACGGCGCCGCAGGCGCCACGGGGCCGGCCGGGGCACCTGACGGCGCAGGACGGCCCGGCGCAAACGCCAGCACTTTGTCGCCGCGGTCGGCGGCCGCCTCGGCCGGTGCCGCCATCATCGCGCGATCCGTCGGCTCATCGGTCTCCCCGGGTCGCGAGGCCATCGCCGCCGTCATCGTGACGGCCTGCGCGATGTCGGCCTTGGCGGCCGGCGCTGGGGCCGCGGCAGTGCCGGCGCCCGCGGCGTCGACCACGAGCACGACCTGGCCGGGCGTCACCTTGTCGCCGACCTTCACGCGCACATCGGTCACGCGACCGGCCACCGACGAGGGCACTTCGAGGGTGGCCTTGTCGGTTTCCAGTTCGACCACGGCCTGGTCCACCACCAGCATGTCGCCCGGCTTCACGAGCACGCGCAACACGTCGCCAGCGGCCACACCATCACCCAGATTGGGAAGCTTGAACTCAGTCACAGCAACACCTGCGCTGGCGCCCCCGCCGGGCGCCAGTCGTTAAGAAATGGCGGGATTCGCCTTGTCGGGATTGATGCCCAGGTCCGTGATGGCCTGCGCGACCACCTTCGGATCGACCTGCTTGTCCTGCATCAGCGCATACAGGGTGGCCAAGGTGATGAAGCGCGCGTCCACTTCGAAGAAGTCGCGCAGCGCGGCGCGTGACTCGCTGCGGCCAAAGCCATCGGTGCCCAGGCTCTGCAGGGGCTTTGGCAGCCAGCGATCGATCACGTCGGGCATCACCTTCAGGTAGTCGGAGGCCGCCACGAACACCCCGGGCGCACCGGCCGTCACCTGGGTCACGTAGGGCACGCGCGGCTTGGCGGTTGGATGCAGACGGTTCCAGCGGTCGCACGCGTGGCCGTCTTTGTAGAGATTGCCGTAGCTCGTGACACTCCAGATGTCGGCGCCCACGTTGTACTTGTCTTCGAGGATCTGCTGCGCCTTGATGGCTTCGGTCAGGATGGTGCCGCTGCCGAAGATCTGCGCGCGCAGTTTCGCCTTGGGCTTGCTCGTGGGCTTGGCCACGTACATCCCCTTCAGGATGCCGTCGACGGCGCCGGTGGGCATGACCGGATGCGCGTACTGCTCGTTCATCACGGTGAGGTAGTAGAA
>JANNEJ010000489.1:0-3994 GCA_031378585.1 Acidobacteriota bacterium
ACGATTACCTTCAAGGACGCCAGCAAGACCTACAAGATGGGCGACCGTCTCGAGATGATCGTGCCGCACTGCGATCCGGTAGTGAACCTCTACGACTACATCTACGGCATTCGCAAGGACCGTGTCGAAACCGTGTGGCCCATCACCGCGCGGGGCCACTCGCAGTAGCGGTCGTCGCCGCGCTGCCGAACGCACGGTGCCCATGCTGCCCATCGTCTGGATGTCGCTCCCGATTCTGTGGCTCCTGGCCCTGGTGCTTCCGGCCGCCGCCAGTGACGGCGCGCCCACGACTGGGCGAGTGACCTCCACGGCACTGGCCGAAGCGCGCGATTTCACGGTGCGTCTGCCGGCCAGCTACGCGCGTGAGCCGCACAAGCGCTATCCGGTCATCTACGTGCTGGATGGCCCGCCGCTTGACGCGCACACGGCCGAGGGCGCCACAAGCCTCGCCGCGCGCGGCCTGGCGCCCGAGCTCATCGTGGTCGGCATCCCCAACATGCAGCGCGGCGGACGGGCTCGCGACTTCCTGCCGCCGTTCCTGTCGTTCAGCCGGCGTGACGGCACGCCGTTTACGGGCGGAGCCGACCGGTTCCTGCGCTTTCTGCGCGACGAACTGGTCCCTCGCATCGAGCGCGACTACCGCACGACGGCGCCGCGACTGCTGGTGGGTCACTCGCTCGGCGCGATCTTCGTCTGCTATTCACTTGCCGCCGCGCCGGCCTTCTTCGACGCGCGGTTCGCGCATAGCCCGGCCATCTGGCGCGACGAGGATGCCGTCGTGGCCGACGTCGGCCGTGTCCTCACCGCGAGCCGGTCCCTTGGCGGGTTCTTCTATCTCAGTATCGGCGCGAAGGAAGGCAACGGCATGGGGCACGGTTTCGAGAAGCTACAGACGGTGATGGCGGCCCACGCCGCGGCCGCGGGTCTGCGTTGGCGGGCCGACGTCACGCCTGGCGCGGTGCACGAGACCAACGTGCGGTTGGCCACGCCGTCGGCTCTGCGCGCCTACTTCGCGGGCAAGTAGCCCGCGCGCCGTCGGCCATCGCGCCACGCCTTGAGGGCATGCCAGGCGAGCGCGAAGGTGGTCGTCAGCGCAATCATGAAGGCCGCAAACGCGAGCGCCTGAGGCAGCTCGAGCGTCGGGCCGACTCGCCGTGCCAGGCGCAGCTCGCCGCCGAAGAGCACGTACAGGTGAAACACGTAGATCGCCAGCGTCTCGGCCGCGATGATGCGCAACACACGCGGCAGCGACTTCATGGGCGCGACGACCACCGACAGCACGAGCGCCACGAGCAACACGGCGGCCAGGTTCGCGACCTCGAACGCCGGCCGGGCCGACGGATGCGTCGCAGTCGTCACCATCGTCCACGGCACCGCCTGCAGCACCTGGCCGACGATCCAGGTGCCCACCGCGAGCATGCCTAGCCGCGACCAGATGACACGATGCGGGGTGTGACCGCCACGCGGCAGCGCGATCGATCCCACGACCACTCCGGCAAGGACGTTCCCGGTCCACGGCAGCAGCGGGAAGGGCGAGCCGCCCTGGTGCGAGATCCAGTTGAGCAGCAGGTGCGCCTGCCCCCGTTGCAACGTCGCGTCGGCCAGTGGCGCCAGCGAGAAGGCGAGCACGGCGAGCACGCCCGCGGCCACGACCACCTGGCGCGCGGACTTCGACACGAGCGTGATGGCTTCGAGCACGAGGAGCGCCGCACCGATGCTGTGCAGGATGCCGACCGAGAAGAAGTAGCGCCACGCCAGTTGCGCCTGAGCCGGGTCGGGCGTGAACGCGCCCCAGGGGAAGCCCAGAAAGTAGCCCGCCGCGACGACCACGAGCGCCCGGCGGAATCGCGAGCGGATGGTGGCAGGGTTGGCCCGATGCCGCTCGAAGCGCGCCAGCGTGCTGACGTGAAACGCCATGCCGGCCACCATCAGGAAGCCGACCGAGACCAGCCCGCGCCACCAGTTGTAGTTGTCGAAGAACGGACCCTGCTTGAGCGTGGGCAGCAGCACGGCGTCGAGCGTGTGCCCATTCACCATCTGCAGCGAGGCCACCAGCCGCACGATGTCCACGAACCACACGCGCGGGGTGGGTGCGGGGCGCAGGTGCTCGCCGGTTGTCACCGGCGGTGGATCTCGGCCGGGTCGATGTGCAGCACGCGCAGGTCGCCGCGCCGCTCGAGGCGCCCGCGCACCTCGACGGGCTCGGCCGCAAACGGGGCGACGGCCTCGTTCACGCGCCCACCCTCGATCGAGGCGAGCACGTAGTGTGTCTCGCTGCCGTCGGCCCCGAAGGTCACGAGCACTGGCGGGATGCCGCCGAGGATGCAGAGCTGGGCGCAGGCGCGGTGCCCGTGGCCCACGCCCGGACGCATGCGTCCCGCATAGCACTTCGAGTCGACGATCTCGCCGCGCAGCGTCACCTCGCCCAGATCCTCGCTGGGCACCGACGTGAGCCGCTCCAGGTCGGTGGGCGGCAGGTCGCTTGCCCTCGCAAAGCCGCCCGCGCCCTCGAGCATCCGCAAGCCCGCGCGTTCGTAAGTGTTGCCCGTCGCCACGACCGGCTGGCCGATCTTCTCTGCCGGCACGTCGACGTTCGACTTCACCCATCCGGTGAAGAGCAGCGTCGTGAACGTGCCATCGGCATTCAGCGTGCGCAAGTGCGGGTACGGAGATGCGAGGAGCAGCCCGGCGTGGCTCGTCCCGTAGGCGGCCGGGCGGAGCGACTCGCCCGGCGTGCGTTGAAACGCCGCAAACACCGCGCCTACGAGCAGCATCGCGGCGATCATGCCCGCCCCCGCCGCGAGACTGAAGCGCGTGGCCGACCGGCTCATGGGCAGGTAACCGACGAAGAAGTCGTCGGGCGCGCCCAGGGCCGAGACGTTGGCGGTCGCGGGCGCTGACGCGGCGTCGAGCAGCACCGGCTCGCATGGCGTACCCGGCGGCTGCGCGGCAAGTTCCACCAGCAGGTGTCCGTGCGCGTCGAGCCGCACACGGTGCGTGGGAAGCTTTTCGGTGAAGGGTGGCGGCGATTGTCCGTCGGCGGGCCGGTACTCCCAGCCGTGCCACGGACAGGTGAGGCACCCGTTGCGGACGCGGCCTTCGGCCAGCGGTCCGCCCTGATGCGCGCACACTCCGTGCACGGCCGAGATCTGGTTGCCGTGCCGCACCACCGCCAGGCTCTCGCCGGCCGGCGTGGTCACGTTGTGCGCGCGGTCCGGTGCGAGCGCCGCGGCAGGTCCGGCCGAGATCCACGACGAGCCGTCGTGCATCACGACCTGTCCGACGCCACCGCGATCCGGGCGGGTCGAACGCCGCGCAGCCAGCAGGTGCAGTGTGCCAACCACGGCGACAGACGCCGCAAACGCCGCGACGAGCCAGCCCGAGGTCTCGAACTGCAGGGCCCCGAAGGCGACATGCGCGACGACCAGGGCGTAGCCGGCGTAGACCAGCATGTGCAGCGTCTTCCACTGGCGCGCGCCGAGCACCTTCTGCCAGAAGTCGTGACTGGTGGCCGCCATCACGAAGAAGATCGCCAATGCCGCAGCGCCAAACAACTGGAACGGCGCCGAGGCGCCGGTGAACATCGCGTCGTTTGTAAGCAGCGACTCGATCTTCGAGACGGGGCCGTAGGCGTGGTAGAAGTTCAGCACCTGCCGGGCATGGTTCGCGGCGACCACGAAGAAGATCACGCCGAAATGGCGACGGTTGTAGAGCAGGGGCAGGACGCGTGGATTCAGACGCGCCAGCGGACCGATACACAGGATCGCCGTGAGCAGCAGGAACGCGGCGGATCCCCACGCCCGCATGCCAAGAATCTCCGGCGTGATGGCGTGGTCGCCGGTGAGTGCAGCGCGAGCGACGGCGTCGAAGACCGTCAGATACGCGGCGATGCCGCCGACGAGCATTACGTCGTAGACATACTTGCGGCGGTTCCACTGCACCGTGACGAAGGTGTGACTCATTGGGCCTCGACCCGACTCATCAGCGCGAAGGC
>JANNEJ010000577.1:0-3157 GCA_031378585.1 Acidobacteriota bacterium
GGCACGTGCGCCGACCTGCAGCCCGGCGTGCGCGTGCATGCCAGGGGCTTCCGCGACGACGACGCCACGCAGAACGTGGCCACCTACGTGAAGTTCAAGTCGCGGCACATCGAAGGCCGGGCGGTCGTCACGAGGGTGACCGGCGCGTGCCCGGTCCTGGCGATTACCGTCGGCGGCGTCGTCAGGGTCGTGACCACCGCGTCGACGGTGTTCCTAGGTGGCACCTGCGCCACGATTCGCACGGGCGTGCGGATTCACGTCAAGGGCGACATGTTGGCCGAGGATGGTTCGGTGATCGCCGAAGAGATCGCCATCGAAGACCAGCCGGGCGGCGAGGGGGGTAGACTCGAAGGCATCATCGGACTACTGAACGGCACATGCCCCGCGCTCAGGCTGATGGTCAAGGGCATCCCGGTTGCGACCACCGTCTCGACGAGGTTCGACAACGTGGCGTGCTCGGCCCTGGCAGTCGGCACGAAGGTCGAAGTCGAGGGGACCCTGCAGGGTGGGGTCTTTGTGGCCTCGAAGATCGAACTCGAAGACTAGCGCCACCGCACGACTTGCCGGGGGGAGGGGGCTCGCCCCTCCCCCGCCCGCCTTGACTTGCCTCCAAAGCGCTGAGTACGCTCTCTGGCGTACGCTGCCGCACCCCGTGACCATCCGATTGAACGGCGATCCCTACGAACTCACGGCGCCGCTGACGGTGTCGGCGTTGTTGACGGCGCTTGCGGTCGACGCGCGGCGGGTGGCGGTCGAGCTGAATCTGGTCGTGCTCAAGCGCGCCGCTTTCGACACGACCATGATTCACGCAGGGGACACGATGGAAATCGTCAATTTCGTGGGCGGCGGGGCCCCGGACGCCACACGCGGATGACCACCCCGATCGCCGCGTCCGATCCACTGGTGATTGCCGGCCGGACCTTCACGTCGCGGCTCATCCTCGGCACCGGCAAGTACCCGTCCCACGACGTCATGCAGGCGGCACACCGCGCAGGTGCCACCGAGATGGTGACGGTGGCCGTGCGCCGGGTGGACATCACGCGGCGCTCGGCGTCGCTGCTGGACTTCGTCGACACCTCATCCATCACGCTGTTGCCAAACACGGCCGGCTGCTACACGGCGGCCGATGCCGTGCGTACGGCCCACCTGGGCCGCGAAGCGGGCCTGTCCAACTGGGTGAAGCTCGAGGTCATTGGCGATGAAGCCACGCTGTTCCCAGACACCGCGGCGCTCATCGAGGCCACACGCGAACTCGTGAAGGATGGCTTCATCGTGCTGCCCTACACGAACGACGACCCGATCGTGTGCCGCAAGCTCGAGGACGCCGGCGCGGTGGCGGTCATGCCGGCTGGCGCTCCCATCGGGTCGGGCCTCGGCATCCAGAACCTTACCAACCTGCGGATCATCCGCGAGCGGTCTCGCGTGCCGGTCATCGTCGATGCCGGCGTGGGCACGGCGTCGGATGCCGCCATCGCCATGGAAGCCGGCGCCGACGCGGTGCTGCTCAATACCGCCGTGGCCGGCGCCCGCGATCCGGTGGCGATGGCCGCGGCGATGATGCACGCCGTCATTGCGGGACGCCTGGCCTACCGCGCCGGGCGGATCCCGAGGCGTCTGTACGCGACGGCCAGCAGTCCCATCGACGGCCTGGTGGGCGGCTGACCATGGCCGGGCCCGCCGCGCGTACGGTTGCCGTCGAAGATCTGGCGCGCCTCAAGCGCGACCGCGATGACGCCGACGCGCGCTACAACGCGGCGCTGACCGCCGTGGACCAGGCGATTCAGCGCGTGGGCGACCTGCCGCACCCCCCGCCGGGCCCAGACGAGCACCAGATCACGACGCTCAACCAGCACTGGGACCTGCTGTCGGTCGCGCCCACGCCGTCTGGATGGCGGGGCCGCCTTGCGGGGTTCGTGTGGCGCGTCGTACAGCCGTCGTTCGCCGCGCAACAGCGCTTCAACGCCGCACTCGTCGATCACGTGAACCGCAACGTGCCGCGCGAGCGCGCGGTCAGCGACGCCATCGAGTCGGCGATCGGACTGGTGAAGCGGCACATCGAGGAGTCCGCGCACTTCCAGTCGGCGCTGGTGCTCTACCTGCAGGCGCTCACGCCCTACGTCAACACGAAGGACTACGAGTTTGCGGGCCTGGCAAAGCGCACCGCCGAAGACGCGCAACAGGCGCTGGCACGGCTCGACGACGTCACGCGCGGGCTGGCCGCGGGACTGAGCGGACTGTCCGACGAAGTGCTCAAGCGCTACGACTCGCTGCGCACCCGCGACCAGCGCTACGACACGCGGATCACCGACCTCGGCACGGCGCTCGCGGTCGTGCAACAGGGCGCGCTCACGTTGCGCCGAGAGCTGGCGCGCGGCCTGACGGCGCCTGACGCGGCCCGGCCCGAGGATCACCGGGCGCACGCGACGGCGACGCCGGTCGGGACGTCCGACACCGGACAGCAGATGCTGGCCAGCGACCGGCTGCACAGCCTGCACTACGCCGGGTTCGAGGACCTCTTCCGCGGCAGCGAGGACGAGATCAGCGGGCGCATGGCCGACTACGTGGCGATCTTCCACGGTGCGTCAGAGGTCGTCGACGTGGGCTGCGGACGCGGCGAGTTCCTGGAGTTGCTGCGCACCGGGGGCATCACGGCGCGCGGCGTCGACCAGAACCACGAGATGGTGGAGCGGTGCCGCGCCAAGGGCTTTGACGTGACGGAAACCGACGGGCTGGCCTTCCTGATGGCCGCGCCTCCGGGCAGCCTGGGTGGACTCATCGCCACGCAGGTCGTGGAACACCTGCAGCCCGACTACCTGCTCCGGTTCCTGACCGCCGCAGCCGACGCGCTGCGGCCGGGTGCGCCCATCGTGCTCGAGACCATCAATCCGGCCTGCTGGAGCGCGTTCTTCGACAGCTACATCCGCGACCTCACGCACGTCCGGCCCGTGCATCCAGACACGCTCAAGTTCCTCGTGATGGCCGCCGGCTTCAGTGACGCCGCCGTGCAGTGGCGCTCGCCGTACCCCGACGGGGGCAAGCTGGAACGTCAACCCGACCAGGTGCGCCGTCTCACGACCACCGCGCCCGAGTTGAAGCCCTTGGTGGACACCGTCGACCGCAACATCGATCGTCTCAATGGGATGTTCTTCACGTTCCG
>JANNEJ010000519.1:0-2904 GCA_031378585.1 Acidobacteriota bacterium
CTTCGTGGATGAGGGCGTGGAAGCCGTGCTCGACACGCTGCAGCACCGCGTCGGTGTCAACGTGCTCATGCTGGGCACGGTGAGCTGGCTGGGCCTCAAGAGCGGTCGCTCGATCAGCCATGCGCTCGACGGCTGGCCGGATCACGGCGTGCCCGAGCCGTATCAGATGCGCGGTGGCGCGTACTTCGACCCCGACCCGCGCTACTACCGCGACACGTTCATGGCCGACTACCGGAGTCGCGATGCCGAGTTCGAGGGCAAAGACATCCTGAAGATGGTGCTGCCGGCGGCGCACGCGCGCGGTCTGCAGGTCTACATCGAGCTGATGGAGCCCTTCTTCAAGTACGCGGGCCACGGCTCGGCAGCCGCCGTCGAGATTCCCACCCTGGCCCAGGCGATGGAGGTCGATGTGCTCGGCCGCTTTGGCAGCGAGCCGTCCACGTCCCATCCGGGCTACCGCACGTGGATCCACTCGATGATCGAGGACCAGGTGCGCAACCACCCGATCGATGGGGTGATGTGGTGCAACGAACGGAACTCGCCGCTCGATACGCTGGTCCAGGGCGGCGCGCCCGGAGACTTCTCGCCCGCGGCGCGACGCGAGGCGCAGGACCGCGGCGTCAACGTCGAGGCCTGTCGCCAGGCGCTGCTGCGGCTCTACGACTTCATGCAGGAGGCCGCCGCCGGCAAGGCGTTTGCCGATGGCACGCTTGTGACCTTCCTGCGGGTGCTGCTCGACAACCCCGAGGCGCTCGTGTGGGAGAAGTGCTGGCTCGAGCGCAACAAGGACCTCGACCGCGAACTCTACGGCCTGGTGAAGTGGTGCAAGCCCACGCTGCCGTTTGGTCTGAACGTGTGGAACCGCAACCACTTCAACCTGCTGCGCCGGGCGCAGTGGCCGTGGGCAGAGCAGACCCGCTATGCGGATTTCGTGAAGCCCATCACCTATCAGCATCAGGCCGGCGAGGTGTGGACGAAGGAGCTCGGGTTCTTCCGCAACACGATCCTGCGCGACTTCGAACCGGGCGAGGCGACGACCGCGCTCTTCCGGATCCTCGGGCTCAACGAAGCCCCGTTTGCGCAGCTCGTGGCGACCGGCATGGACCCTGACACCTACGTGCACGGTCAGTGCGTCGATGCCCTGCGCGGCGTCGAGGGGAAGGCCAAGGTCTACATGGGCGTGGGCGTGGACGCGCCCCGCACGAAGCCCGAGACGGCGAAATGCTCGACTGACATCGTGCGCCGATCGGTGCTGGCCACCTACCGGGCCGGAGGCCACGGCGTCGTGCTTGCGCCCAACTACGCGTCGATGAACCTGACGCATCTGGACGGCGTGGCCCAGGCGCTCGACGAACTCGGGCTGCGATGACGATCACGCCGCCCGAGGTGCCCGGTGCACCGCTGCTCGAGGTGCGCGACTTGCGCACCGAGTTTGCCATGGCCGGCGGCAACGCCGTCGTGGCCGTCGACGGCGTCAGCTTCTCGGTGGAAGCAGGGGAGACCCTCGCCATCGTGGGCGAGAGCGGATCGGGCAAGTCGGTGACGGCGCTGTCGATCATGCGCCTGCTGCCGGCGCGTGTGGGCCGCATTGTCGCGGGCTCGATTCGCTTGCGCGGCCGGGAACTGACCACGCTGCCCGACGACGAGATGCGCGCCGTGCGCGGGCGGCACATCGGCATGATCTTCCAGGAGCCGATGACCAGCCTCAATCCGGTGCACACCGTCGGCGCGCAGATCGCGGAGGTGGTGCGGTGCCACGAGGGTCTCAGTCACGACCAGGCCGATGTCCATGCGATTGAGATGCTGGCCCTCGTAGGGATTCCGGAGCCGCGCCGTCGTGCCGGCAACTTTCCACACGAGCTGTCGGGCGGCATGCGCCAGCGGGTGATGATCGCCATGGCCTTGGCGTGCCGGCCGAGTGTGCTCATTGCCGACGAGCCGACGACGGCGCTCGACGTCACCATTCAGGCGCAGATTCTCGATCTGATGGAGGACCTGCAGGCCAAGCTCGGCATGGCCCTGGTGTTCATCACGCACGACCTCGGCGTCGTCGCGCAGATTGCCGATCGCGTGATGGTGATGTATGCCAGCCAGGTGGTAGAGGCCGGCCCGGTCTCGGAGATCTTTGCGGCTCCGCGCATGCCGTACACCGCCGGCCTGCTGGGCTCGATTCCCCGGTTGGGCCGGTCGCTGCGCGGACGGCGTCTCAACGCCATTCCCGGCCACGTGCCGACGCTGGCGCAGTCGCCGGCCGGCTGCCGCTTCTCGACCCGCTGCGGCCACGTGGAGCCGCGGTGTGTCGCGACGTCACCGGGTCTCGAGGCGGCGTCGCCGCACCACGACGTCCGGTGTCTGCGCTGGCACGAGCTGGGGTTGGGCGACGGAGCCTCGGCGTGAGCAACGCACTGCTGCGTGTCGACGGGCTGGTGAAGCACTTCCCGATTCACGGGGGACTGCTCAATCGCGTCGTGGGTCAGGTCAGGGCGGTCGACGGCGTGAGCTTCGACATTCGCCGCGGCGAGGTGATGGGCCTCGTCGGCGAGAGCGGATCGGGCAAGACCACCGTGGGACGCCTGGTGCTGAGACTGGCCGAGGCCACGTCTGGTCGGGTGTCATTTGACGGCACCGACATTCTCGGTCTGTCCACCGGGGCGATGCGCCGCTTCCGGAAGCGCATGCAGATCGTCTTTCAGGATCCGTACGCCAGCCTCAATCCGCGCGAGAAGATCGGCGCCATGCTCGGTCACGCGCTGGCCCTGCACGCGATTGGCACGCCGGCCGACCGCGCTGGCCGCATCGTGGAGTTGCTCGAGCAGGTCGGGCTGTCGGCCGACCATCTCGATCGTTTTCCGCACGAGTTCTCGGGCGGGCAGCGGCAGCGCCTCGTCATCGCGCGCGCGCTGG